>JBBQYZ010000737.1:0-2103 GCA_038208205.1 Gemmatimonadales bacterium
CACGAGCGCCAAGACCAACGTGGACCTGCGCGATCAGATAGGGCGATACGTAGCGATCGGCCGCGGCGCGCCGGAGCTCTTCCAGTAACGTCCGCGCACGTTCCTGATCACCACTCGCGGCGCGAGCGTGCGCGAGCGCCGAGATGATCTCCACGCTGTGGCCGGAGAGCTCGCGAGCCCGCTCGAACGACGCGGTCGCCCGCTCGTGGGATCCAAGCTGCACCAGAGCCTGCCCCAGGAAGTAGTGGGCAAGTCCGAAGTTCGGATCCATCTCGATCGTGCGCTCGCATTGCCTGACACTCTCGCCGTAGCGCCGCGCCGCGAACAGCACGATCCCCAGGCTCGCCGCCAGCACCCCTGACAGCGGATCGAGGGACAACGCCTGCCGGACGTGGGCAAGCGCCTCCTCGAACCGACCGCGCGGGACCAACAGGTTGACCGCGTACCAGTGGTGCGCCGTCGGGTACGACGGCTCCAGCGCGAGCGCGCGCTCGAACTCGCGCTCGCACTCGGCCCAGCTCCAGTCGTGGATGGCGAGAATGCACCCGAGCGTGGTTCGCGCGGCCGCGGTCGTCGGATCGATCGCCAGCGCACGCTCGGCCGCTCGGCGAGCGGCCGGCATCACCTCGCGTGGTGCGCGAACGCCGTATACACAGAGCGACAGCAGAGCGTCGGCCACTCCGCTGTGCGCCGCGGCGTACTCGGGATCCAGCTCGATCGCGCGCTCGAAGAGCTGGACGCTCCGTTCGAGCTGTTCCTCGGTCCGCTTGTTCCACGCATAGCGTCCGCGGAGCTGGAGCTCGAGCGCCTGCGCGCTCCTCGTTCCCACGCCCGCCAGCGTGCCGCGCGGATGACCGGGAAAGTGAACCTCGAGCGCATCGACGATGGAGCGTGCCATCTCCTCCTGCACCACGAAGATGTCGCTCATCTCACGATCGAAGTGATCGGCCCAGAGCTGATGACCGTCCACCGTGCTGACGAGGCGCGCCGTCACCCGGATGCGGCTACCTGACCGGCGCACGCTTCCCTCGATCACCGTCCCTGCACCCAATCGATCGCCGACCATCCGCACGTCGTCGACCGGCTCTCGAAATCGGAAGGCCGAGGTACGCGACACGACCTTGACTGATCGGAGCCGGGCGAGTGCGCTCGTGATCTCCTCGGTGAGTCCGTCGGCCAGGTAGGCGTCGTCCGGATCCCGACTCAGCGATGCGAAGGGGAGGACCGCGACCGATGGAGTCCTTTCCGAAGACAGACTTGTAGTCGGATGCGGCGAGGTAGCCGCTTCGGTAGAAGGATGGACGAGCCCTCGCTCGGCAGTGCGCGGTTCGGTCGATGTCGCGTCCGCGTTCGCGGTGCCGCGCACGAGGAGCGCGGCGGCAAAGGCTCCCGCAGTCGCGAAACGGTCGGCCGGATCTCGCGCCATGGCCCGGAGCACCGCGCGCTCGATCTCCTCCGGCACCCCCGCACGCAGCTGTCGTAGCGGGGGAGGATCGGCGATCATGCGCTGGGCCATTGTCGCCTGCGCATTGCGGCCGGAGAATGGCAGGGCTCCGGAGAGCATCTCGTGGAGCACGATGGCGAGGCTGTACTGATCGCTGCGCCCGTCGAGCAGCTCTTCGCCGGCGACCTGCTCGGGGCTCAGATAGTACGGCGTGCCCACCACCACTCCGGTCTGCGTCCTGAGCGATTCCTCATGTCGCCCACGAAGGTCGCGGCCGGCGCCGAAGTCGGCGACCACGGCGTGCCGGGCGACCAGCAGGACGTTGGCGGGCTTGATGTCGCGATGAATGACGCCGGCGGCGTGGGCGTAGTCGAGCGCATCGGCGATCTCGCCGGTCAATCGCACTGCGTCGTCCACGCGAAGCTGCGGCTCGCGGGCGAGCAGGTCGGACAGCGCCTCCCCTTCCACGTACGGCATCACGAAATACGGCAGGCCGGCCGCGTCGCCGGAATCCAGCAATGGCAGAATGTTGGGATGCGTGAGCCGCGCGATGATCCCCATCTCGCGGCGAAACCGCTCCAGCGCGATTCCCTCGGCCACCTCCGGGAGCAGCACCTTGAGGGCCACCTGACGCTCGTGCTTCTCGTCCACGGCCAGGT
>JBBQYZ010000738.1:0-2102 GCA_038208205.1 Gemmatimonadales bacterium
GATGATGAGGATGCTGTTGCCGAGCGCGAAGCCGGTCGCCGACGCCGCGAGGCCGCAGTAGGAGTTGAGCAGCGCCACGACGACCGGCATGTCCGCGCCGCCGATCGGCAGCACGAGCAGCGCGCCGAGCAACGCCGCCAGGGCGATCATTCCGTAGAACGCTCCACCGTACTCGGGGCGCGCGACGACCGCGGCGAACAGCACCACGGCCACGGCGAACAGCGCGAGATTGACGAAGTTCTGCCCACGATAGGTGAGCGGCCGGCCAGGGAGCAGCTCCTGCAGCTTGGCGAAGGCGATGATCGAGCCGGTGACGGTGAGCGACCCCAGGAGCACCTCGAAGCCGAGCGCCGCCATCTTGAATGTCTCGATCGTTCCCTCGCCACCGTGGAAGGCGGTGTGGTACTCCGACACGCCCACCAGGGTGGCAGCGAGCGCCCCGAAGCTGAGGGACATGGCGATGCGCTGTGGCAGCGCGGTCGTCGGCACCCACATACCGAGCGGGTAGCCGATCATGGCGCCGATCACGAGCCCTGCGGCGATCCACCGGTATTCGACGATCTGGTGGTTGACGAGCGTCCCGCAGATCGCGAACAGCATCCCGACCGCGGCAAGCTGCATCCCGCGCCGCGCCTCGTCCGGGCGCGTCAGGCTCCGGAGCCCGAGGATGAAGAGGACCGACGCGACGAGATAGCTGAGCTGCGTGACGTGATCGCGCATCGACTACCGCTCCGCGGGGGGCGTGGGCGCGGGAACGCTCGGCGCGTGCGGCGCGCGCCGGAACATCTTCAGCATGCGGTCGGTGATGAGAAACCCGCCCACGACGTTGGTCGTGGCACACACGACCGCGGTGAAGCCGAGAATCGTCGCGACGGTGCCGCGCTCCGACCCGGCGGCGACCATCGAGCCGACGAGCGAGATGCCGGAGATCGCGTTGGTCGCCGACATCAGCGGCGTGTGGAGCAGGGGCGGCACGCGAGTGATCACCATGAAGCCGACGAAGGCGGCGAGGACGAACACGTACAGCTCGAGGATCAGCATCGCGGTGGCGTGGCGGGTGTCAGGTGACGGGGCGGGCGACCACCTGCCCGTCGCGCACGACGGTCATCGGGCCGATGATCTCGTCGGCAGGGTCCACGCGGAGCTCGCCCTCGTGCGCCAGGTGCGTCACGAGGGCGAGCACGTTCTTGCCGAACATCTGGCTCGCGTGGTACGGCACAGTGGCGGGCAGGTCGATGGGGCCGAGGATGGTGACGGTGCCCGACCGCACCTCTTCCCCGGCGCGAGTGAGCTCGCAATTGCCCCCGGACTCGGCGGCGAGGTCCACGATGACCGAGCCAGGGCGCATGTGCGACACCATCTCGCCGGTGATGAGTCGCGGTGCGGGGCGGCCGGGGATCTGTGCCGTGGCGATCACGAGGTCCACCTCCTTCAGGTGGTTGGCGAGCGCGTCGCGGGTACGCCGCGCTTCGTCCTCGCTCTGCGCCCGCGCGTACCCGCCCGACGTCTCCGCCGCGTCGCCCACGAGCTCCGCGGCGACGAAGGTGGCGCCGAGCGACTGGACCTGCTCGCGCGCTGCAGGGCGGACGTCGAACGCGGACACCACGCCGCCGAGCCGTCGCGCCGTGGCGATCGCCTGCAGGCCCGCCACGCCGGCGCCGATCACGAACACCCGCGCCGGCGAGACATTGCCCGCCGCGGTCGTGAGCATCGGCAGGAACTTCGGGAGCGCCGATGCGCCCACGAGCACCGCCTTGTACCCAGCGACCGTGCTCTGCGACGACAGCACGTCCATCGACTGCGCGCGCGAGATGCGGGGGACGAGCTCGAGGGCGAGGGCCGTGATGTTGCGGCTCGCAAGCTCGCGGAGCACGGCGGCGTTGCGCGCCGGCGCGAGCAGAGCGAGCAGGGAGGATCCGGACGGGAGCAGCTTGATCTCCGCCGATGACGGCGACTGCACGCGGCAGACGAGCGTCGCGCCGTCGTAGAGCCGCGCCGGCTCGGCGACCGTGCAGCCGACCGTCTCGTAGGCGGAATCGGGAAAGCCGGCGCGGGTGCCGGCGCCGGCTTGAACTCGTACCTCGTGGCCGCCCTTGACCAGC
>JBBQYZ010000739.1:0-2089 GCA_038208205.1 Gemmatimonadales bacterium
GGTCAGCGCACTCGTCGTGAATGTTCCCGTCGAGGACGCGGTCTGCGTATCGAGAAGGTTCTGGCCTTGGCAGTTTCCCTTGCACGCCTTGATCGTGGCGCCTGCTGCGGGTTGGATCTGGGGGCTCGTCCCTGCGAGCACGACCTCGTTCGCCGTTCCCGCGACGGTCACGGTCGCGGATGCGGTAGTCGGAGCAGTGTTGTTCAAGCAAGAGAAATCGTAGTTGGGCGCGTCCGGCGCGGCGTCGATCGCCTTCGCGTCCGGCGACGGAGCATCGATCGTGTGAATGATCGGCGCGTCGGGCTTGGCGTCAGAGCCGCCGCACGCGCCGAGGGCGAGGACAGCCGTGGTGGCGAATGCGCGGAATTCCCTCATACGCGCGTTCGTACACCCAATTGAACGCCACTTCCACGGCGATCTTTGAGACCTGGCTCACGCTGCCTCTACGCGAATGGTGGGGGGGGAGCGGCAGGCAGTGCGCCGGGACAAAGTGGTTCAGCCTCCGGCGGTGATGGCACGGTCTCCGACACACAGGCGGCGTTCGGAGGCTCGGCGCTGCCCGGAGGTGGCAATGGCGGCGCAGGAGGCAGGTCGGGTGTCGTTCCCGGAAAGGGCCTGGCCCCGACCGTGAGCGGTGGCAAGCCTGGCGGAGGAGGAGGGAGTATTGGCTTTTTTCAATCGTACACGCCTGCGGGGGTGACTCCGCAGCTCGCGCCCGCCCACGCCTCGCCAGTGTTCGAACCGAACGGAACCGTCCCAACTCGCTGAGCTAGACGCGTGGGACCTGAGGCAGACGATCGAAGTCCGCGTCTAGCGTGAACAGCGTCCCTCGGTGCCGCAGCGTGAGCGCGGCGATCCACACGTCATTGATCGGGATGGGGGTCCCTTGGCGCTTCAGCTGGAGCTTGAGGATGGCGAACTGCGATGCAGTCTCCTCATCACACACGAGAGTCTCGACACGAGGCTGATCCAGGAAGCGAGACAGCGTGGCTTCGTTGCGCTGCCCCTTGGTGCCGTTGAGAAATCCGAACCGCAGCTCGGCGATCACGGGCACCGGTACCAGCACGACCTCGCACGTGCGGATCAGCTTGACGGCGGCGGGCTCGGACTCCATCACGCGGCGGTAAGCATTCGTGTCGAGCACGAGCCGCACGTCAGTCGTTCCAGTCTCCTGGCTCGACGCGACGCACGTCGGCGAGGGCACGGTCGACGGCGGCATCCTTCACCCAGGATCCGAAGAAGCCGTCGAGATCGGTGCGCTCGCGGGCCTCGCGCGCGACACCCGCTTCGGTCTCGAGTGCATCGAGAAGGACTGCGTTCAGGCTGACGTTGCGCTCGGCGGCACGGCGACGAAGCGCGCGGTCCACCGAAGCCGGCACGTTGCGGACGGTGTACTGCGTTGCCTTCGCCTTCATGCCTACATGATGGCATTCGGGTGTAGGCACGTCAATTACCGACGACGAAGCAGGATCAGGTGCTCGGACTTGGGCCGGTCGACAAAGGACCGGCGCTCGCCGGCGCCGAGCATCGGGCGGTGCTGGGAGGCCCAGGCCTCGACGAACAGGTCGTCGGACAGGGCGCCGCGCACGTCGTCGAGGGCGTACATCGCGCGACCGCCGGCCCACGAGTCGCCGATCACGATCGCGGCGGCGGCGCCGGGGGCGAGCGCCCGGGCGATCGCGGCGAAGGTATCGACGAGGGCGCCGCGCCAGGCGCGCTCGGCCTGCGGGCCGGCCAGGAAGCTGCGGCGCGAGCCGATCTCGCCGTCGTCCATGGTGCGGTGACGGAGCCCCAGAAAGTCGAACCGCAGGCGCTGGTGCTCGGCGTAGTCGTAGGTCCCCGGGTAGGGCGGTGACGTCACGATGCCCGCGACGGTGCCGTCCGGCACGACCTTGCCCATGCGGCGCGAGTCGAGCTCGAACACCTCGGCCGGGGTGACGTGGTTACGCGACAGATCCTCGAGCCCGGCGACCAGGAGCTCGACGCGCTGCAGGAACAGCTTCGCGGCGAACCCTCGCGCGACGTGGCGTTCGACCCAGGTATTGTCGGTATCCGACGAGCGTGACGAGACCTTGTAGAGGATCGCGGA
>JBBQYZ010000740.1:0-2084 GCA_038208205.1 Gemmatimonadales bacterium
CCCGAAGCCGACATCACTGTGCAGCGGATCGGGAGTGTCGGTGCCCTCATGCATCAGAGCGCGCTGCGCGGCGGCCGCGCGAGCAACGAGGCCAGCGTGCAGCTCGGCAGCTTTCAGTGGAACTTTCCGCCGACGCGCAGCGACTTCACAACGCCGCAGGTCAGCATCATGCAGGTGCAGCCCAGCGGGCAGGGCGGCGGCGACACGGTGGCCGTCGGCATCGTCGGGTCCAGCAACTTCATCTTCGACGAGCACGAACGGCAGCTCCAGCTCAAGGACGTCTTCAGCACGAGTCTCTCCGACGCGCATCAGCTCCGGCTGGGGCTCGACGCGTTCCGCTCGGCGTTCCGCCTCACGGGCTCGCAGACCAATCCCAGCGGCGCGTACGCCGTGCTCGACGAGGGAAACATCGCCCGGCAGCCCGACGGCCGGTATCGCTTCGCCGACGTGCCGGCGAACGTGCGTGTCCTGCGCTACACGGTGGATGCCGCGCAGAAGCAGGTGGACCTCGAGCAGTCGGTCGTCGGCGCCTTCGTCGAGGACGAGTGGCGGGCCACGCCGACGCTCACCGTGACGGCTGGGTTGCGCTGGGATTACGACGACCTCACGTCGCGCGGGGGCGGCTCGCCCGATCTGAACAACTTCCAGCCGAGGCTGTCGGCGAACTGGCTGGCGGGACCGAACACCGTGCTGCGCGCTGGCGCCGGCGTCTACACCGGCAAGCTGCCATACGCCATCTACTCCGACGCCATCCAGTTCGGTCCCGATGGTAATCAGACGGTGACCTTTCAGGGCGCGCAGGCGCCGGCCTTCCTGCAGGGGCCACGCAGCGCCACGCTGGATAGAGGCCAGCTGCCGCCTGGCGAGATTCGCGAGCTGTTCGCCCTGGGCATTCAGGATCCGACCAGCTATCAGTACTCAGCAGGTTGGCAGCGGCAGTTCGGCGACCGCACGGCGCTCAGTGTCGACGCCGTGCTCGTCAACTCCTTTCACCTGCCGCGCTCGTGGGATCTCAACCCGGATACGAAGGGGATCGGACCGGCGGACACCAGCTCGCTGCCCGCGAGTGCTGGCGATGTCTACCGGCCGGTGCGACCGGTGAACGGCGGCTTCCGCCGGCACACGACGAGCGAGAGCGGCGGGCGGTCCACCTATCGTGGCCTCTACACGGCGCTGCGCTACCAGGCCGCGCGGTCGCTGCTGCTAGACGCCAACTGGGTCTGGTCGCACTCGCGGAACGACACCGAGGACATCAACTTCAACGCGACGCAGGGCAACCGCTTCGATCTCGAGTGGGCCGACGCGGTGAACGACCGCCGGCACAAGGTCACCGCGCGTACCACGTACACGGGTGTGAATCGTTTGACGCTCGCCACGATCGCCGACTTCCAGACGGGACAGCCGATCAACCGCATCGCGGCCTTCCGTGACCTCGACGGGTCGGGCGACACCTTCGGCAACGGGTTTCTCGGGAATCAGGATCGCTTCTTCGGCGTTCCGCGCAACGGAGAGCGGCTGCCGAACACCTTTCTGTTGAACGCGAGCGTTGCCTATGCACTGCCGGTGTCCGCGCTCGGTGGCTGGGCGGCCAGCGGCGGCGCGCTCGAGGTGCGCGCCGATGTCTTCAACGCTCTGAACGCCACGCTCCGCTCCGGCTACGCGAACGGCATTCCGGGCGGCGGCACGCGAACGCAGACAGGGCGCCCGGGCGATCCCATCGTGTACTCGAGCGCCGGCGCGCCCCGACAACTCCAGTTCTCGCTCCGCTATGCCTTTTGACGTGTTGGCGGTGCACCGGCGCGTCACGAGGCTCGTGGCCGTGGCCGTGCTGGCTGTCGCCGCAAGCCTCGCGGCATGTGGAGCGCACGGTGGGTTGCCCGCCGGGCAGGCGGACATCGAGGCGGTGCGCAGTCTGCCGTGGGACAGCATCGTCGCGCGCGCTCGCGGCACCGAGGTCGTGTGGCGCATGTGGCGCGGCGATCCGTCGATCAACGCCTACGTGGACCGGTGGGTGGCGCCGCGCCTTCGCGAGCGGTACGGCATCGCGCTCCGCGCGGTGGACGGACAGGGACCGGAGCTCGTCA
>JBBQYZ010000741.1:0-2076 GCA_038208205.1 Gemmatimonadales bacterium
ACCCGTCCATAAAGCAGGGTGTACTGGCCCGCGCGCGCTGCACCCCACTCCCACGTCACGCCGCGCCATACGCCCCAATTGTGATCGTGGTACGCCTGTGCCGAGTCGTACCGCGTGCACCTCTGCGAAACACAGAGTGCACCGCTCGCGCTCGCGCGCAGCGCGGGGACGACGTACCCGCTCACGACGCCACTCGTCAGCGCCGCGCCGGGGAAATACGCGCCCGCCGCCGGAGCGACGTCCAGGTCGACCGAGAGTGGTGCGCCTGTACCGTCCTCGCGCGCCACCGCGTGCACGCGGTAGCGGCCGTCCGGCAGCACCTCCACGCTCGACGCGCCGACGCGCAGGTTTGCGTCGCGAGTGGAATACTGTACGGACGACGACGGCGTCGTGGCGGTGAACCGACGCGAGGGTCGACCCTGCTCGTGCAACGTGACGAGCGTCTGCCCTCCCCATGGCCGGCTGCCGTCGCCCACCGCGCCGGCGACGATCAGGGTGATGAATGCCCACTGCCGACGGTCGGGCGAGATGACGTTGAAGTAATGCCACTCCGCCCAGCTCGGATCGCCGGCAACTTCGCGTGGCGGCTCGTGAAAGTGGTCGATGTCAGCCCGGAGCTCGGCATCGGTGGGCGATCGCCAGCGACGATCCAGCGAGTCGTCGGTCCAGGCACCGAGCGCCACATCGGGCGGGGCGCCGACGGCAGCGGTGAGCGAGGGGATGTCTCCGCTGGCGCGCACCGGGCGCTCGCGGCCGTCGGCGGTGCGCAGGTAGAGCAGCTTGCCCTCGATCTGCGGCGAGACGGCCGATACGACCGGACGGAGGCGCGGCGCGGCGAGAAGCTGCCGGTAGATGAAGCGCGCGTGATCGATCGAGAAGAAGAGACCACCGAGTCCGCCGGTCTTCAGCACCTCCACGTCGACCCCTTCGGGCAGCACCGTCACCGTGCCGCCGCCGATCAGCTTCTCGTCCTTCGCCTGGTCGAGCAGCGCTTCACCGATCGAGAGCAGCACGATCATCACCGCGACGCCCATGCTGAAGCCGAACAGGAGGAAGAGGGTGCGCCACGGCTTGAGCGTGAGGTTGCGCGTCGCGAGCAGGCGGATCATCGCGCGCGCTCGTCCTTCAGCACCAGGCCGTCGCGCATGTGGATCACGCGTCGCGCCGCGGCGGCGAGCTCCTCGTCGTGCGTCACGACGACGATGGTCGTCCCGTCGCCGTTCAGCCGCGCGAACAGGTCTATCATCTCGGCGCCCGTGCGGGCGTCGAGCTCTCCGGTGGGCTCGTCGGCCAGCAGAATCTCCGGGCCGTTGGCGAGCGCGCGCGCGATGGCGACGCGCTGCTGCTCCCCGCCGGACAGCTGCGACGGCCGGTGACGCTCGCGCCGCGCGAGCCCCACGTAATCGAGCAGCGCCATCGCCCGCTCGCGCCGCTCGGCCCCACGCATTCCCGCTTCCGACAGCGGGAGCTCCACGTTCTCTCTCGCCGACAGCGCCTGCATCAGATAGAAGCGCTGGAACACGAACCCGATGCGGCGCAGCCGGAACTCGGTCGCGCGGCCGTCGGGTAGCTGATCCACCCGCTCACCGCCGATGCTGACGGTGCCCGACGTCGGCCGATCGATCACGCCCAGCAGGTTGAGCAGCGTGCTCTTGCCACACCCGGAGGGGCCGACGATCGCGGCGTAGTCGCCACGGCTCACAGTGAACGACACGCCCTTGAGCGCGGCGACCCGCTCGTCACCCATGCGGTATTCGCGCACGAGATCCCGCACCTCCACGGCCACGCTCACCCGACCGCCTCCTGCCGCAGGGTCGTGGCAATCGGCAGCGACGCGCTCCGCCACGAGGGATACACGCCCGAAAGCACTCCGCACAGCGCGAGCAGCCCCAGCGACGTCCATGCGGCGCTCGGCTGAAAGAGGAAGAAGTCGATCCGCTCGGGCAGTCCCGGGAATCGCGCCAGGATGGAGTTGAGGTAGCGCGCCGTCGCGAGCCCGAGCAGCAATCCGATCGGCGTGGCCACCGCGACCATCGCCCCCGCCTCGAGCACGATCTGCGCGACGATGCGCCACCG
>JBBQYZ010000742.1:0-2075 GCA_038208205.1 Gemmatimonadales bacterium
CGCTGTTCGAGGAGATGGAGCGCGACCCCAGCGTCTTCATGCTTGGCGAGGACATCGGGGACTTTGGTGGCGCGTTCAAGGTCACCGAAGGATTGATGGCCAAGTACGGCGAGTCGCGCGTGATCGACACGCCGATCTCCGAGATCGGCATCGTGGGAGCGGCAGCGGGCGCCGCGCACATGGGCATGCGGCCGGTGGTCGAGATGCAGTTCATCGATTTCATCGCGAACGCGTACGACATGCTCACGAACTACGTCGCGACGGCGCGCTATCGCGCCTTCCTGCCGTGTCCGATGGTGGTGCGCGGGCCGAGCGGCGGCTACGTGCGAGGCGGACCGTTTCACTCGCAGAATCCCGAGGCAGGGTTCATCCACACGCCCGGGCTGAAGGTGGTGTACCCGAGCACGGCGGCGGACGCGAAGGGCTTGATGAAGGCGGCAATCCGCGACGACGACTGCGTGCTCTTCTTCGAGCACAAGTACCTGTATCGCCGGATCAAGGGCGAGATGCCCGCCGGAGACGTCGTGGTGCCGATCGGCAAGGCGCGAGTGGCGCGGGAAGGGACCGATCTCTCGATCATCACGTACGCGGCGACGGTCTATAAGGCGCTGGAGGCGGCGGAGCAGCTCGAGCGGGAGGACGGTCTGCAGGTCGAGGTGATCGATCTGCGTTCCCTCGCTCCGCTCGACGACGAGGCGATCGTCGCCACGGTCAAGAAGACCAACCGGGTGTTGATCGTGCACGAGGACACGCGGACTGGGGGCATCGCCGGCGAGCTGACGGCGCGGATCAGCGAGAGCTGCTTCGAATGGCTGGATGCGCCGGTGTGGCGGGTGACGGCCCACGATGTGCCGCTGCCGTATGCGCCGTCGCTGGAGGACTTCGTGCTGCCGCAAACGCCGGACATCGTTCTCGCGGCGCGTCGGCTGGCCGCGTACTGATGGTGCGGGACACGGACAATCTCGGTCCGTCAGCGTCGGGGCAGACGTCGGGCGGGGTTTGGCCTTATGTTGGGGTGGGCTGCCTGACCGCGGCGGTGGGATTGGTGGCCGGCGGGATGATTGCCGTGCTGGTCGCCAAGGTGGTCGGTGCCGCGACCGGATGCGCTCCGTCGTCCGACACCGGCGCGCCGTGCGACTGGGCGATGTACTGGACATGGGGCGCGCGGATCGGGCTGATCCTCGTCCCGACGATCGTGATCTGGCGGATGCGGCGGGTACGCTCCGTCTCCAAGAACTCCGAGTGAGAGGCTACCGCAGTGGCACGCGTTGACGTCATCATGCCCCAGATGGGGGAGTCGATCGCCGAAGGGACGCTGTCCAAGTGGTTGAAGAAGGTCGGCGACGAGGTGAAGCGCGACGAGCCGATCTTCGAGATCTCGACGGACAAGGTGGACGCTGAGATTCCGGCGCCGACCGCCGGGGTGCTGGCGGAGATCCTCGTGCTCGAGGGGCAGACGGTGCCGGTGCAGACCCTCGTGGCCCGCATCGAGACCGAGAAGGGCGCCGCGATCGCTCCGGCGGTGGGTGCGCCCTCGCCGGCTGCTGTCGCGACGGCGGGGCCCCCCCCGGTGCGAACGTTACCGTCGGAGCGCCGGCAATTGCGCACCAGTCCCTCGCGTCCCCCGCCGTTTCCCTTCCAGCCAACGGCAACGGCCTCGACGACCGCCTCCGGACCAAATCCTCTCCGGTCGTCCGCAAGATCGCCGCCGAGCACGGGATCGAGATCGCCGCCATGCAGGGCACTGGAATCCAGGGACGCGTCACCAAGCGCGACATCGAGCAGTACCTCGCGTCCGGCGCGGGTGCGGCATCCCCGCCGGCGCAGCGCGGATCGATGCACGCGCCGGGTGGCGCCGAGCAGCACGGGCCGAGCCCCGAGCCGTGGGCGGGCGACCGGGTCGAGGCGATGTCCAAGATCCGCTCGCTCACCAGCGAGCACATGGTCGCCTCGCGGCGCACCAACGCGCACGTCACCTCGTTCTTCGAGATCGACCTGACGCGCGTGTCGCGCCTCCGCGCGAAGATGCGCGCCGATTTCGAGAAGCAGACGGGCAACAAGCTCACCTTCCTGCC
>JBBQYZ010000743.1:0-2075 GCA_038208205.1 Gemmatimonadales bacterium
CGCTGCGGGCGGTGGCCAAGCATCTCGTCGACTGACCGCGGCTAGCGTGACCGGACGATGAGCACCGTTCTCGTAGCCGCTGAAGGCAAGTGGGTTCGCGACCTCGTGAAGTCGGCGTGCCTCTCCCCCGGCCAACGTGTCGTCGAGGTCACCCGAGGCCAAGACGTGCGGGCCGCGGTCAAGGATTACACGCCCGAAGTAGCGGTCCTCGACATGCAGATCGCCAACATGGGCGGGATCGCGGTGGCGATCGACCTGCGCCTCGAGGGGTCGGCCGGACGCCTGCCCGATGTCTCGATCCTGCTGCTCCTCGACCGGGAGGCCGACCGCTTCCTCGCCAAACGCGCCGACGCCGACGGCGAGCTCGTGAAGCCGATCGACCCGTCGACGCTGCGGCGCACCATCGATCGCCTCGTGGCCGCAGCAACCATTACGACCGAAGGGCCGGAAACCGTCGAGGGCTAGACTCGCCCCTCCCCAACGGGATGTAGCGCAGCTTGGTTAGCGCGCAGCGTTCGGGACGCTGAGGTCCCGGGTTCAAATCCCGGCATCCCGACCACAAAACCGCAGGTCAGGGCACGTTTTTGGCCCACAACCTGTGCGGCGCGCACGGACAGACCGCGGATAGACCACAGGCAGTCGCGAAAAGGGTGTGTGCCGCTTCTCGCTCGAAGTCGAGATCGAGAGCGACGGCGCCTTGCCGTGGAACCGGTGGAACCTCGAAGCGGCCGGCGGCTACCAACGCCGGTGCGAGCATCGAGTGACGGCGCGCCACGATGGCCGAGAAGAACGACGCCGTGTACGACTACGAGCCCACGCGCCGGCGCAGTCGCGCAGGGAGGCCGGCGCGGCGTCATGCAGTCACGACGTCAGGCTGGTTGCCGTGGTGGTTTCACCGCGTCGCGCTCGACGCCAGAGCGGGACAACCGTCGCCGGTACCCTCACGCTGTGGATACGTCAGTCAAGGTCCCGGACCGCGGGAGTCGTGAACCAGGTCCCAAGGATGACGTGATCATCGAGACCGTGGTCGCGCAGATCCAGGAAGCCGGGTACGACGCCGTGGACCTCCGCACGATCGCGCGCGACGCGCAGGTGTCTCTGGCGACGATCTACAGGAGCTTCCCGTCTCGTGACGCACTGCTGCTCGCGGCGATGAAGCAGTGGATGGGCCGGCAGGTCTACGAGCCGATCTCGGTCCCCGATCCCCAACGTTCCGTGTCGGATCGCCTGTCCGCCGTGATGCACGGAATTTTCGAGCCCTGGCTCGACAACCCGAGAATGCTCGAAGCTTTCGTGCGCGCGACGGAGCGCAGCGGAGGAATCGAGCTGTCGGAGCAGGGCTCGGCCGCTACCGCGCCACGGATCTACGCGTGCTTCGACGACGATGCCGACCCCGCCGACGTGGACGAGATCCTCACGATCCTGCGCCACGTCGTCAGTGCGCTCATGGCCGGATACGCACACAGAGAATTGCGCGTAGATGAGCTGCTCCCCGACTTGGACATGACGGTGCGCCGCCTGACCCGGGACATGACGACCGCCACACCTTGACGCCCGGCGCTCCGGCAGACGCTTCGATGATGGCCTTGCGGGGTTCGAATCGCCCCCGAGTGTCGGATCAGACCTCCCACTTCCGGACCTACGTGGTGAGTCACCACGCGTAGAACGCGCCATGGTGAACGCGGCCGTCAACACGCCCCGACGGGGCAAAAGTTGAGCGGGCTTGTGTCACATTGCCTGCCAATCGCTGTCCTTTGTCCGACGAGAGGTTTACGGTGAGCTTTCCGTTCTCGGAAGCGACGCTGAGTTCGAGCCAGTTGCACACCGGCCGACGCGAGCCAACCTTCTCTTTCCTGAGCCCCTGCGAATGGAAGAGAGTCGCGAGCCGTGACGTCACCGCGCTGTGTTCCGATTGTCCGCCGATTCGCCCCGATCCTCGCGCTCGCCGGTGCGGGCATCCTGCTCAGCGGTTGCATCCATTCCTCGCCACCACCTCCACCCCCGCCAGTTGCGGCGCCGGTGCCCGACGACACGATCGCGTTCGTCAGCGACCGCACCGGCAATGCCGAAATCTG
>JBBQYZ010000744.1:0-2070 GCA_038208205.1 Gemmatimonadales bacterium
GAACGCCGCCCCGACGACGGCGGCCACCGCCACGTACCAGACGAGGCCGACGTGGAGCGTCGCCACCCCGACGCCACTCGCCGACATCATCCCCTGGCGAACCTCCAGCGCGCCGATCAAGAGCCCCGCGACGGCACCGGCCCCCGAGCCGAGAGCCGCCTCGGCGCGGCGTGAAAGCGGCGGCCGGAGCGAATCGACCGCGCCGATCATCGCGACCCACGGTAGCACCACACACCGCCCGAAAGATGAAACAAACGTCGATGGCCCCTACGCCCGGCGGGCTGACCTACGACCAGACGATCAGGCTGATCACTGGCGTCGCCGAGCGCGCCACACTGGCCGGGTTCGACCTGATCGAGTTCGCGCCCGGCCGCGACCGCGACGGCATCAGCGCCGTCACGGCGGCGAGCGTCATCTCGCACGTCGTCGGCACGCTCGCGAACGCGCACTCAACGATCCCGATGATCGGCTACGAAGCAGCGCGTCTCGCCGGGCGAAGTGGCTCAGACCTCTGGCCGGCAACCACCGTGGAGCAGGGCACGGCCTCGGGGCGTGGGCAGGCGGTCGGCGCTGGTGGGATAGACCTCGCCGCGGGCCCGTTCATCGAGCGTCGTGCGGGTGAGGCGTCAACCGCGGGCGGCGCGGAACGATGTAATCGCCGGAGGTGCGGCGGTGGCTCCCGCGGCGGACGACCACGCGGAGGTGGGTGCGCGCGCGCGCTGGGAGCGGGCCGATCCGGAACTGGAGGCGGCGAAGGCCGACGACACGGCGCACGACGCGCCACGACGTGCGGTGTCCGTACCGCCGCGTGCTGCCCCACTCGACGCGCGCCAGCACGCCGCGCGGTGCCGCACCGGTGCCGATCCGGGCGGTCACGAGGGCTGATCTCGAGCCAGCGGCGATCGCGACTGACGCAACGCCGAGCCGCTGCTGGCGGGGCGGCTGTTGGGGCGGCGGCGGCGGCGGCGCGGCGGCGGCGAGCGCGTCCAGGTAGGCCGTTCCCCACGACGTCGACGCCTCGACCGCGGTGCCCTCACCCCATTCGTTGAAGGTCGTGACGAGTCGCCAGCGCACCTTCGCCGCGTACATCGCGCGGACGGAGTCGCGGAACCGCGCGACGCTGCGCGCGAGCCGTGGCTGCGACTCCCGGGCGTGGAAGAAGCCCGGGCTCACCGAGAACGACTGGCCGGGCACCAGCACCTGTGCCTGGGCCGGCGCATACTCGTGCCAGGACGTGGGCTGCTCGCTGCACGACCGGTAGCCCGGGAACACTTTCAGGACGATGTGGGCGCGACCGCGGTTCGCCTGGTTCCAGCGCGTGACCATGCCGCATCCGTCGCTGCCCTGCGAGAAAGAGAAGATGACCGGCCGGCCGTCCACCCGCAAGTAGGTGGGTGAGCGCGCCAGCTCGAGGACGTGGGTGATGTCGGCCGAGAGTTGATCGACGGACGGGTCGCCCTGTCCCTCCGGCTCGTAGTAGATCGCGAGCCGCTCCGGCGAGCGCAGCTGCTCGGTCACCTGCTCCAGCCGCTGGAAGCGTGCGTCGGAGCGGTCGGTGATTCCCCACCATGACACGATCGCCGCCTGCACACGCGCCCGCTGCAGCACGTCGAGATGCGTCCGGATGAGCGCGAGATCAGTCGACTGGTAGCGGCCCAGCGCGGGCATCGCGTGCGGTGTCGGCTGGAACGTCTCCGGATACCACGCGTAGTAGAACGCGGCCGTGATCGGTTGCGGTGCAGCGGGCGCCGCGGGCGCGGCGGGCGCTGTGACAACGACCACCGCAGCGGCGGCGAACAGCAGAACGCGGAGTAGGGCTCGGTGGAGGAGTGGAGGCATCCGTGGTAGCGCCATCGCGAAACGCAGCGCGTAGCCCGCAGCGAACAGGCGGGCGACAGCCGTCGGTGTCAGCTGCACACCCTAGCTCATCGCGCGACTGGTCGGATTGCCTCGGGCGTTGGCAACGGTGCCGAACCTGGCGTACTGACCGGTCGTCCGCCCGTACCGAGGGTCGTTCGAGTGCACGTCAGTCGTACAGGGCGACAGCCTCGTCGATCAGGCGCATGACCG
>JBBQYZ010000745.1:0-2069 GCA_038208205.1 Gemmatimonadales bacterium
GTTCCCACAGCTGCTCGAGTATCTGGCGCATGACCGGTCGCCAGCGGTTGGCGGCGACCGGAGTGAACGCCCCGCCGACGATGCTGCGCAGTCGACGGTGCCTCGCGTCGGACAGATTGAGGATGTTCGCGTCGATGTGCTCGAACAATGGACCCGCAGTGATTCCAAACAGCTCAGCGATCTCTCGACCAGGGAACGCGGTGGCCCGCGAACGGAGGAAGAACTCACCGGCCGCTCGGTCCAGGACGAGCAGGGCGATCGGTGAGCGGGCCAACCAACTCTGTTCGCGCAGCGCGGCTAGCCGCCGATGGTAAATCTCACCGACGAGGTCGGGGTCGCTGAAATCGAACTCCGGCATGTCGAGCTCACCGACGAACGTCATCGATGCCTCTCCCGAGCGGCGGTAGCCGCGCGCCGAGTCAGCCGCTGTGCACGTGGTCGCAGGCCACCGTTTCACCGGGGGCGATCTGCCCGCCGCCGATGCCTTCCAACGCGGCGAACTGTCCGCACTGGTGCGCCTTGTCGATCCACACGTGCATCATCGGCGTCAGCGGGCCCTTCACCAGACTGCCGGCACAGCTTCCGTCCGCTTTGGTCAGTCCGGAGACGCGCCCTTGCGCGTTGAAGCAGAGGTTGTCGTGGATGTGCCACTGGATGAGCGGTCCGCCGACGTCGGGAACAGCGGTCAAGGGGGTTCCGGGAGTCGCCATGTACATCGCGGCGACGAGCTTCTTGGGTGACACCCTCGTGTCGAACACCAGCGACTCCGGCTTGTCCGGGTCGAGGACGGTGTCATCCGCCATGAAGGTGGGGTTGACGTAGTGCTCGACACCCGTGACCCCGTCACCGATCGACAAGAAGCCGTGGGCGGTGTCGTAGGCGGGGTCGGACCATTGCGGAAGGTGCATGACGGTCGAAGCGAGCAGGTTCTCTGCCCGGGCCTGCTGTTCGGGCGACACACCGGGCACGCCGCTGAGATCGATGGGAAGCGCGGGGTCGAAGGGGTGAGGAGGTACGGCGGCCGGGGGCTGCGCACTGGCGGCGGCGGTCCCGTGGGAGTGAGTGTGGCCTGCGGCGGCCTCTCCGGCCCCTCCGTGGGAGTGACCCGACGCGTACGCGGGGGTGAGGGACAGAGTGGCGAGCGCGGCGACGAGCACGCCCACACCGGCGACGCCCGGGACCGCGGCCGAGGGGCGCGCCGGACGGTCGAGGAACTGGGGCTTCAGCAGGGCGAGAGAGCCCAGCACGATGCCGACCTCGAGAACGGTGGACAGCACGTCGGCGAATGCGATTGCCTCGGCATTGCCCGCGCCGGGGCCGAACGGGATACCGATGGTGCGCGACACGAGCCACACCTCGGCGATGACGAGGTTGCCGATGACGCCGGCCAAGAGGAGCCGGCGCGACGGCTTCATGACGATGGCGACGGCCCACGCCAACTGGAGCCAGGCGATGGCGGCGAAGAAGCTGCCGTGGTACCAGGTCTCGTTGAAGTGGTCACCCATCACCGCGAGGTGGATGCCCGCGGCGCCCAGCGAGAGCATCGCCAGCCCCCAGCGGACGTACTGACGCAGCGAGTTGCCGTCATCGACGCGTGGCGCTTGGCGCGGCGGGCTCGTCGGGGGAGCGGCGGTCTCGCCTTCCGGGGTGAGGTCGTCCAGGGTGATCAACATGACCTCCGTCGATGGGATGGGCGCTTCGGTGCTTCAGAAGGATCCTACCGGCGCAACCGCGCCGGTCGTGCCGCGCGTCACAGCATCGCAGGTGGACGTGAGCGCATTGTGAAGGAACCCTAAGAGCAGTGTGAGGCCGTCAGTCGTGGAGCTGGTGGTGAAGGAGCTGTCGACCCTGGAGGCGACCTGTCGCTCGGCCCAGCAGGTCCACCAACTCCGGGTGGTCGCGAGCCACCGAGGCGAGCACCTCGAGGGAGACGGCAAGCACGCCCGAATGGCCGAGCCGAACGAGGATGCCGTCGAGCCAATCGACGAACTCGTCAAACAGGGGATCGTCGTCGAGCAGGACGGAGGCGGCGGCGAACGACACGATGTAGCCGTAGTCAGCGCGCGTCC
>JBBQYZ010000746.1:0-2065 GCA_038208205.1 Gemmatimonadales bacterium
GACGCCGCCGTCGGCATATCTGATGTTCACCGGCGCGACGCCGACGTCCGGAACGATCATGGTCGACAGCGTCAGCGCGACGTTCGTCAACGGATCGTTCTCGGCGCAGGTCACGATCAACGGCGCGCCGACGGCGCTGACCGGAACGTTCTCCGGTCCGATCTGTCCGTGACCGTCGATCTGATCTCGGCTTAGAAGCGGCGGTGGCGCGCTTCGCTGAGCTGCTTCGAGCTCGGCAGCTTGGGATGCACAGCTGACCACCTGAGCGGACACTGTATGATGAAGTATCACAGAAGCTTTCGTATTCATTAAGGAATTCGTACTTTTCGGTTGAATCAGGTGTCCGGAGCAACGTAGGCTCCATGACGAGGAAATCCGTCCTCGAAAAGGCAAACGCCGGGCGACCGGCGGACGCAAAGCCAGGGAGCTCTCCGAGCCAGCCCAGCTACCGAAAGGATCCCCGGTGAAGAAGTACCTGAGTACGACATTCTGTCTTGCGACCTGTCTCGTGACGCTCGCTAGCTGTACCGAGAGCGAGACCAAGGAGGACGGACCTGCCGATGCGATCGCGCTCGGCGGTGACGTCACGATGCTCGAGCAGACGCCGACGCGAATCGCCGGCGCCTACGTCTTCAATGACGACACGCTCGAGTTCGATGCACGCGTGATCGCGCCCGACCTGATGAGCACGACACTCAAGCTCCACGGCATGACGTTCGATTCGACGCTCGACACGCGCGATGGCAACCGGATGTGGAGCCAGGACGCGTTCGCGACCGCGACCGGCGCCGACACCACGGTGACGGAAGAGGACCAGGCGCTGCTGTTCGCGTTCGTCAAGGTGATCGAGAAGCAGTACCCCGACATCTCGCGCGGCGATGGCCTCGCCTTCCACTTCGGCGTGGTGATCAACTACTGGGCGCAGTGGATCCCCGCGATGGAGGTCACGCGCATCAAGTTCGAGGATCGCGATCGCGCCACGGACATGTGCTACTGGGCACAGGACACGAATGGTCGCTACCCGACCGGCACGTATCCCGGCCCGACCGGCGGCGGCTATCGCTGGCAGTCGTACGACGGCCACGACTGCAGCACCTGCTCCGGTGATGCGATGCAGGGCCAGGGCGCGTCGAGCTGCTCGTCGAGCGCGGCGTACGGCAACTGGGATAGCCCCGGATCGACCTGGTACTACTACGGTGGCACCTGGTACAGCACGTCGAACGGCCACGGTGGCGGCACGTCGACGTACCTCGAGGGCGATTGCTTCGGCCGCTACGGTGCGGGCTGCGGCAACGGCACCGCGTACTTCCGCGAGAACGGCTCGCACGATCACTGCGTGCGCAACGGCCACAACGTGATCAGCTCGTGGTGCTCGGACGAGCTGGTCTCGACGACGCAGCCCTACAACTGCTACTGACGTGCGCTGGCTGCTGTTCCCGGTCGTGCTGCTCGCGGCGTGTCATCACGCGCCGCCCTCGCCGGAGGAGCTGCTCCGCGAGGCGCAGGACACGACCCGCCAGTTCTTCGCCGTCGCCGAGGGTGGCGACTGCGCGCAGCTCGCGCCGGTGCTCGCACGGCCCGCCGGCTGCGCGGCGATGGTCGAGGAGTTCAAGGCCACGCACTCGCACCTCAGTCAGATCGAAGGGGTGAGGATCGACGGGCGCGATCCGCAGGTCGTGCTCGTCACGGTCAAGGTGAATTCGACGAAGCACGAGCACACCTGGGTCGTGCGCGCGAAGTGGACCGCCGATGGCTGGAGGTTCGCGCTGTGAGGCTACGCGCCTGGTGGCCGGCGATCGCGGGCGTCGTGGTGTTGATCGTGCTGTACCTGCTCGTGCACACGCGCGAGGAGGCAGCGGCACCTGCGCCCGCGCCGCACGCGATCAACGAATCCGCGCAGCCGACCGCAGCACCGCACGCCGCGCCCGCCGCGGGGTCTGCGCAGCCCGCGGACCACGCGCATGGCGAGGATGACAGCGCGACCGACCGTGCGCCGAAGGTCGACGTCCCGACGCCCGCGCTCGTGCCCGGGCCCGAGGCCAAGGCGAACAAGCCGAAGATGACG
>JBBQYZ010000747.1:0-2057 GCA_038208205.1 Gemmatimonadales bacterium
ACAATGGCCCCGTGGAAGGCCAGGTCGGGCGGTTGAAACTGATCAAACGGCAAATGTACGGCCGCGCCGGAATGGCCCTGCTGAAGGCGAGAGTCCGACACAAAGGATAGGCCCCAACCCACCAAGAGTGCGGGAGAACCCAGGAAGGGAAGCGCGATCGGCATCGAGAAGGGAAGCGCCGAGCGAGGTGAGGGGCGGCGTCATTTGCCCTTCTTGGGGTCCTTGCCGGTCTTGGATTTCATCGACTCGCGGAAGCGGTAACTTTCGCCATTCATCTCGAAGATGTGGCACTTGTGGGTGAGCCGGTCGAGCAGCGCGGCCATCATCCGCTCGCCCTGGAACACCTGGTCCCACTCGCCGAACGGGAGGTTGCTGGTGATCAGCACGCTTCGGCGTTCGTAGCGGTCTGCGAACACCTGGAAGAGCCGTTCGGCACCGGAGCGGCTGAACGACAGGTAGCCCAACTCATCGACGATCAAAAGGTCGAGCCGGTCGAGGTGGGCGAGCGCGCGGTCGAGCCGGTGCTGCTGCTGGGCGGTCTCGAGCTGGGTCACCAGGCCGGCCGCGGTGACGAACTTCACCCGCTTGCCGAGCCGACAGAGGGCCAGTCCCCACGCGGTCGCGACGTGCGTTTTCCCGGTCCCGCTCCCGCCGATCAGACAGCAGTTCATGGCTTGGTCGATCCAATCGCCGCGGGCGAGTTCGAGCACTTTCTGCTTGGGCAGGTTGGGCGTGGCGGTGAAGTCGAAGGTGTCGAAGTCCTTGAGTACGGGGAATCCGGCGGCGCGGATGCGGGCGGCGGTCGCGTTGGCCGAGCGTGCGGCCACCTCGAGTTCGGTAAGCTGGAGCAGGTACGCCTCGTAGGGCTCATCCTTCGTGGTGGCCTCGCGGGCCAACTTCTCGTGCTCGGCCAGGATGGTCGGCAACTTGAGCTGCTTGAGGTTCGCCTTCAGCAGCAGCGGTATCGCTTCGTTCATCGGCATCTTCTCCTTGAGGGACCGGGGACAGCAACAGGTTGAACCGGGCCAGGTCGGGCCGCGGTACGGAGACGGCCCGGCACGGGGACGCGTCGCTCGACGTGCCGACATTACGCATCAGCCGTTCGACATGGGATGTCAGCGCGTTCGCATCGCTATCGGGGCATGCGTGGATGGCTTGCTCGACCGCGTCGAGCGGGTGACGAGCCAGCAGTTGCAGGACGCGGATGTATTGCCGGGCCCCCGCGCGGTGGCCGAGACGCGCTTCCAGCCGCGCCCGCAACGCGGCGAACGCCGGCGGCAGATGCCAGTCGCGGTAGACCGGCGCGTGGTCGAGGGCAGCCGGCTTCGTCGCCAAGACCACCAGGAAATGCAGCGGATTCAGCACCTTCTCGTGCTTCGCGTAGCTCCGCGGGTGCGTGGCGACGACCGTGCCGTCGGCGACGACCTCGACGCGGTCCACGAACGCCTTGACCGTCGCCGCCTGGAACGCCCACCGGCGCGGCACGCTGTAGCGGTTGCCGTCGAACGCCACCGTCTGGTACTTGTCCACCATCGCCGGCGTCAGCACGCACGCCTCGAAGGGTCGCTCGGGTACGGGCCCGGCCGCGACGCGGTCCTGCGCGAATCGTTCGCCGACCGTCTCGGCGTTTACGCCGCACCGCCGCTCGCGCGCTTGCAGGCAACAGCGACGCAGCTGTGCGTTCAACTCGGCCAGGTCGTTCGCCCGCGGCACCGGCGTCGCCCACTGCCGCTGGAGATCCTTGACCCGGTTCTCGACCCGCGGCTTCTCCCGTGGCGTCGCCGGCAGGCAGAACTTCGCCACGAACGGGTAATGCGACACCAACGCTGCGTAGCGCGGGTGCAGCACCCGCTCCCGTCCGATCAGGATTTGCACCGCCACCGTCGTCGGGTTGTCCCACCACAACTCGTCCGGCACCGCATCGAAGAACGCGAACGCCTCGACCAGTCCGTGCAGGATCGCCTCGGTTCGTTCCGTCGGCAACGCGACCGCGAACGGCGCGTTCGAGTAACTCCAGGTGACGTCCAGCACCGGCACCAACCGCCGGCCGTCGGGGA
>JBBQYZ010000748.1:0-2054 GCA_038208205.1 Gemmatimonadales bacterium
GGTGGCGGCCCTCGGGCTCGGGTCGGTGCGCGCTACGAGCGCAGTGGAGCCGCTAGTGCGCGCGCTGCGTGACGCCGACGCGTCAGTGCGCGCAAACGCTGCCTGGGCGCTGGGACGCATCGGCAGCGGTCGCGCGCTCTCGTCGCTGCTCTCGCTCTATCGCGACGCCTCACCCGTGGTGCGCGAAGCAGCCGTGATCGCGACGGGTCACATGGACTCGTCGAGCACGGTGGCCGCGTTGACGCGCGCGCTGCAGAGCGACGACGCGCCCGGGGTGCGGCGCGCCGCCGCGTGGGCGCTCGGTCAGCTCGACGCGCGTGGGTCGGCCGACCCGCTCGCCGCGGCGCTGGCGCGCGACGCCGATGCCCGCGTTCGCGAGATGTCCGCCTGGGCGCTCGGCAACATGGATTCGCGCGCTGGGGTCGGTGCCCTGCGCGCCGCCCTGACAGGCGACGCCGACGATCCTGTTCGCGAGACCTCGGCCTGGGCGCTGGCGCAGGCGGGTGACCGTTCGAGTGTCGACGTGCTCGGTACCGCGGCGGGAGGCGATCGCAGCTCGCGGGTTCGCGGCACCGCGTCGTGGGCCATCGGTCAGCTTCGCGGCGATGCCGGCCGAGCGCCCGCCGGTCTGTTGCGCGCGCTGCGTGACGAGAGCGACGATGCGCGGCTCAAGGCGGCATGGGCCGTGGGGCAGATCGGCGATGCGGCCGCGGTGACGGCGGTGCGCGACGCCCTCAAGTCCGAGCAGAGCGGTTCGGTGCGCCGCGCACTGGTGCGCGCGCTGATCACATCGGGCGGTCGTTCGGAGGAGACGCTCACCGAGCTGCTCACTTCGGGCGACGCGCAGACTCGTGAGGCGGCGGTGCGCGCGCTCGCTGGCAACAACGCCTTTAGCCCGTGGCCATGGCCCTGGCCGAGGCCGCGTCCCTTCCCGTGAAGCGGCGGAGGCGTGATCTCGTGCTGCTCGCACTCACCGCAGGCAGCCTTGCCGTGCCCCTGTCGGCGCGGGCGCAGCGGGCGGGCGAGATGATGTCGTGGCGTGAGCGAATGCTCGCCGGCGAGGGTATGCCGGCCGAATGGAACGCATACGCGCACGCGCTCTACGGCGCCGGACGCTATCGTGAGTCCGTCGGTGCGTTCCAGCGGGCGATGCAGCTTGGCGTGGCCGCGCCCGACAGCGCGTCGTGGAACGTGGCCCGTGCCTATGCGCACGCCGGCGACAGCCGCCAGGCATTCCGCTGGATGGAGCGGGCGCTCGACCTCGGCTTTCGCGATCGGCGCGCGATTCGCCGCGAGCCGGCGTTCGAGCGGTTCCGCGGCCAGTCGCGCTTTCGCGAGCTCGTCGACGGCGTGGTCGATGCGCGTCGGCGACCGCTTGCGAAAGCGACCGCGTGCTCCGTACACTGCGCTCGTTCAGGGGGAGGGACCGACAGCGGCTGAACGCGTCGACCGGTGGCTCACACGACGACTGCGGCATCGATAGTGGTGGAACTACGGATGGATGGCGGAGCGGCGGTCGTGGCGCCCGTCGGCGAGTACGAAGTGCGCGAGCTCTGCGACGCCATCGACGCCGTGCTCGTGCGCGCCCCCGCTGAGGGGGCGAACGGATTCCTGCTCGACCTCAGCGCGTCGTCGGCCCTGCCACGACGCTCGACCAGGGACATTCGAATCGTCGCCGGTTGCCTGGCGCAGGCCCGCGGCCGTTTCGGGAGCCGCCTGGGGATGGTGGCTCCCACCGATCTCGCTTTCGGGATGATGCGGCAGGGCAGCGTCTTCATCGAGACGCAGGGCGTGGAGGCGGAGGTGTTTCGCGACTACGGCTCGGCCATGGCATGGCTCGCGGTCGGAGGGCGGAGGTAGGTCGGGAGGGAGGTAGGTCAGTAGGTCGGGAGGTCGGGAGGTCGGGACGGCAACGGCAGAAGGGCACCCCGGCTCGCGCGGGGGTGCCCTTCCGTGTTTTATCCCGTTGGTCCGACCTGCCGACCAACTGACCTACCGACTTACACCGCCTTTAGCGGCACGCCGGCTCGCCATCGCCAGCGGTCGTCACGATC
>JBBQYZ010000749.1:0-2049 GCA_038208205.1 Gemmatimonadales bacterium
GATCCTCATCGGACGCGCCCCGCTCGCGGTGCTGGCGTCTCTGCCCGGAGTCACGGGGGAAACGATCGCTCGAGTCGCGGCGCATCGAGCGGCCGGCGGCGCCAGCGTGTCCTGGGTACGACTGGCCGAGGAGGTGTCATCGTCGGCGCGTCTGGAGCTGATGAGGTCCTTGCTGGAGCTCGATCGCCGGAGCACCGCCCTGCCGGACGCGTGGATCGTGGTGATCACCGCTGACGAAGGGTTGCCCGCCGTCACTGCCACACTCGAATTGCGCGTGCTGTCTTGGGGACGCGGCGCCCGCATCGCGCGGCAGCGGTCCTGGTACAACTGAAGCAGGAGTGGGGCGTCGGGATGGAAAGGCTGTGGCGGTGACCCCACCACCCTCACTTCCTGCCGCTGGTGGCTCATGCGTGGTCGCCGGTGAAGGGAGACGGTGCGAGTATTATCGTTACGGCACCGGTGCGCCATCCCTGTCGCGCCTCGCCCCACGCGTCACAGGAGCGTGTCCCTGTCCACCGAGCCGCTCCTCGCCGCGCCCGACCCTCGCGATGAGGACACCACCCAGGCCGGCCCCACCGTCCGGCGCGAGGACGTCCCCCTGCACGACGACGTCCGCTGGCTCGCTGCCTCGCTCGGCCGGGTGATCCGGCGGCTGGAGGGCGAGGCCGCGTTCGAAACGATCGAGTCGCTACGCCAGGCCTGCCGCGCGCGCCGCCACGGCGACCCCGGTGCGCCCTCGCTCGACGTGCTGCTGACGCAGGTGGAGGCACTGCCTCTCGAGCGGAGCGCCATCACGGCGCGCGCCTTCACGTTGTTCTTCCTGCTCATCAACACGGCCGAGCAGGTGCATCGTGTCCGTCGCGCTCGTGCCTACCGCACGATCGACAACGCCGAGCCACAGCCGGCGTCGGCCCGGTGGGTGATGCGTGCGCTGCACGTGGCCGGCCGAACAGGCGCGGAGGTGGAGCGCGCGATGCTCGGGCTCGACGTCCGCCCAGTGCTCACCGCACATCCCACCGAGTCCACGCGT
The DNA here is from genome assembly GCA_038208205.1 of Gemmatimonadales bacterium. Lineage (GTDB taxonomy): Bacteria > Gemmatimonadota > Gemmatimonadetes > Gemmatimonadales > Gemmatimonadaceae > AG11. The sequence goes on from JBBQYZ010000749.1 coordinate 1,031, forward strand.
CGGACGCTGCTCGCGCTGCAGGCGCGCGTGGCCGATCTGCTGCTCGCGCGCGAGGGCACCCCGCGCGGTGAGCGCCGCGCGATCGAGGAAGCGCTCGACGGCGAGGTCGAGCTGCTCTGGGTGACGGCCGAAGTGCGACAGGATCGACCCTCGGTGAAGGACGAGGTGAGTACCGTGCTCTGGTACCTGGAGACCCGCCTGCTCGACGCCGGCGCCCGCGCCCGCGACGCCCTCGTGCGCGCCTTCGAGGAGGAGTTCGGCACGACATCCGCTGCAGTGCAGCAGCTCGTGCCGTTGCATGTCGGCAACTGGGTCGGAGGCGATCGTGACGGCAATCCGTTCGTCACCCCGGACGTCACCGTGGCCACCGCGCGCCGCGCGAGCTACGCCATCCTGGGCCGGTACGCCGCGGCGCTCGCCGATCTCGTCGAGCGCCTCTCGGTGTCCGCGGCGATCGCGCCGCCCACCGACGAGCTGCGCGCGTCGATCGAGGAGGACTGTGCGCTTCTCCCCGACGTGTACGAGGCGAACCGCCGCCGCAACGCCGACGAGCCGCTGCGACTCAAGCTGTCGCTGATGGCGGCGCGCGTCGAAGCCTCGCGCCGGTTGACCGCCGCGCGTGACGCCGGCAAGCCGGTAGGCGAGCCGGCGGCGTACACCGATGCGGTGCAGCTGGAACGCGACCTCGTCCTCGTGCGCGACAGTCTGATACGCGCCGGCGCGGCGCACGCCTGCCGCACCACGATCGATCCGCTCGTGGCCACCGTGCGTGCGCATGGGCTCTACGGCTACCTGATGGATGTGCGCGATCACGCCGACCTGCACCGCGCGGCGTTGGACGACGTCGCCGCGCAGCTCGGGGTCGCTCCGTTCGTCGCCGACGCACTGCGCGCCGAGCTCGCCGGGCGGCGTCCACTCGTGAACGCCCACCTCCCGCTCGCCGAGGACACGGCGCGCGTGCTCGACACCTTTCGCGCCGTGGCCACCATTCAGGCCGAGCTGGGCGAGCGCGCGGCGAG
>JBBQYZ010000750.1:0-2043 GCA_038208205.1 Gemmatimonadales bacterium
GTATACTTCCGCATGCCGCCCTCCGCTGAACGACTCCTCGTCATCAACGCCGACGACCTCGGGTTCGCCCCCGGAGTGAACCGCGGAATCGTCGAGGTGCACCTCGCCGGCGCACTGTCATCAGCGTCGATGATGGTCAACACGCCGGCGTTCGGCGAGGCCGCGACGCTGGTGCGCGAGCGGGCGCCGCGACTCGGCGTGGGACTGCACCTCAATCTCGTCACCGGTCGGCCCCTCGCTCGCGTCCCGTCGCTCACTGACTCGCGCACGGGGGAGCTCCTTCCGCTGCCCCAGCTCGCGCGGCGCGCGGCGACTGGCCGCGTCTCGGCGGACGACGTGCGTCGGGAATGCGACGCGCAGCTTGCGGCGCTCGCCTCGGCGGGGATACGCGCGACTCACCTCGATTCGCATCGCCACGCCCACGCGCTGCCCGGCGTGCTTCCCGCCGTCGTCGCGAGCGCGCGCGCTGCCGGCGTGCCGTTCGTGCGCCGTCCGCTCGACCAGCCGTCCATCGCCGAGCCTGTCGTTGCGGCGAAGATGCTCGTGCTGCACGCAAGCTGGCGCATGGCGATGCGGGGCGTGGCGGCGGACGGCCGCGCGCTCCTGAACCGCGCGCCTCGCTTCCGCGGCATCGCGCTGCAGGGAGCGTTCGACGTCGAGCAGCGCCTGCTCCATCTGCTCGGCGGTCTGCCCTCCGGCGCGACGGAGCTCATGCTCCACCCCGGGTATGACGACGAGGTGCTGGCGGCGCAGGACCCCTACCGGGTCGAGCGGGAGCGCGAAATCGCCGCCCTGTGCTCCGTCGCCATGCGGGAGCGTCTCGCGCACGGCGACCTGCGGCTCGTCAGCTTCGCGGAGCTGCGCTGATCGGGTCCGGTCCGACGGACCGCGGACCGCTCGTCCACAGTCGCCGCTGCAGCTCGACCCAGATCACGATCAAGGGCACCGCTTTGAAGTGGTATCGATCGAAGAACGACCGCTGCACCGCCTGCGGCATCGCGTCGGACGACGCCAGCACCGTGCAGACGACGAAGAAGGCGAACAGTACCCACTCGCCACGGCTGCGGCGCGGAAGCGACGCGAACCAGATCGCCACGCCGGCGACGGCGATGACGAACGTGGGGCTCTCCGACTGGTGGTTGAAGATGACGCAGAAGACGAGCACCGAGCACAGATAGAGGCGACGGAAGTCCCACTCGCTCCAGCGCGCTCGGCGGACGAGCACCGGCGCGACCAGGATGAGCACCCCGAGGAGCTGCACCGGCGCGTTCGGCCAGCCCTGGCGGAGCAGGAGCTGCAGCATCTGCATCACAGTGAAGCCGCGCTCGAGGGCGTCGATCGCCTCGATCGCCCGCCACGAGGCGTACTGCGCGGCCAGCGTGGCGGGTGAGGTGACCAGAAGGGGCAGGGCGAGGAACAGCGTCATCGATGCCACGAGTGCGACCGCCACGCGCACTTTCCGCGGATGGAAGATCGCGAAGCTCGCCCCGGCGAGCGGGAACACCTTGATGCTCGTGCCGACCACCGTGGCCACGCTCCCCAGCACGGTGTGCCGACGCTCGTACGCTGCGAAGGCGAGGATGACGAGCGCCGTCACCAGCGCGTTGCTCTGCACGTTCTGCAGGGAGCCGAGCATGTCGAGGAACACCACCGCACGGGCAACGGTCGCGGCGCGTGTGGTGAGCACGGTGCCGAGGGCGACGTAGAGCGCACCGGCGTTGAGCGCATTCCAGACGAGCATCGCCAGCGCGAATGGAGGAAGTGCGAACGGGAGGAAAAGGAGCGCGAAGGTGGGGCTGTACTTGTAGAAGTCGGAGTGCAGCGTCGGATACGCGGCGTAGAGGTCGTGCCCGTGCAGCAGGTGGAGCGACGCCGCGCGGAAGATCAGGAAGTTGTTGTTCTCGTGCGAGATGCCCTGCTGGATCGTCGCCGCGACGACGGCGACAACCCAGAGCAGGGCAACGAGGATCTCCAGCCGGCGGTGGCTACGATCAGGGGACACGTGAGCTGGAAGGGGCCAGGGCATCGGACGGAGCCAAGGGT
>JBBQYZ010000751.1:0-2042 GCA_038208205.1 Gemmatimonadales bacterium
CCCCCGCTATACGGAAGCTCCCTCTCGCCAGGGGGCTTTCGTGCTTAAGGGGTCGGTTCATTCGTGGCCCGTGGTTCCAATAGGGTTCCAATTGGCGGGGGTCGCGCCGCGTTCGGGCTCGACATGGTTGTCGAATGGCAAGCGCTCCTATGAAACCGGGCGGCTGTTCGCGCAGTACCGAGTCGAAACATCTCTCCACGTGCAGCAGGAGTCTGAGCCCACGCTGCTGATGCTTTAGCATTTGATGCATGCGCACCACGATCAGGCTCGACGACGACGTCCTGCTCGCAGTGCGGGAGCGGGCTCGGCGCGAGAAGCGCACGGCCGGGCAGGTGCTGTCCGATCTCGCCCGTCAGGCCCTCACGGGGCAGGATCGATCATCTGCCGACGACTCCGCGACGGGACATCACGGCTTCCGGCCGCTGCCGCGCCGGGGCGCCGTGATCTCCAACGCCCTGATCGACAGGCTCCGTGAGGACGAGCCCGAGTGACGCGGGCGCTGCTCGACATCAACGTGCTGCTGGCGCTGCTCGACAGCGACCACGTCGATCACCGTCGCGCCCACGACTGGCTCGATGAGGAGATCGAGCACGGCTGGGCCTCGTGCGCGATCACCGAGAACGGCTTCGTGCGCATCATCAGCCAGCCGCGCTATCCGAGCCCGATCCCGCCGGCCGCGGCGATCGACCTCCTTCGCGGCGCGTGCGACGGCAGCACTCACGAGTTCTGGGACTGCGACATCAGCCTGCTCGACGCCCGAGTCGTCGACCGCGCCCGCCTGCACGGTCCCCGGCAGGTCACCGACGCCTACCTGCTCGCGCTTGCCACGGCGCACGATGGGCGCTTCGTCACCTTCGACCGCACGCTCTCGATCGCCACCGTCAAGCGTGCGCGCACGGAGCACCTGACCGTCCTCTGATCTGCTCGCATCATCGACCCGCGAGCCGTCGCGCTGACCGCGGTGCGATCCGTCGGCATCGCCGCCTACCCTGTCGGGGGTGTCCGGTCCAGCCATCGTCCAGTCCGATCGCACGGTGCTGCTCGAGGTCGCCCATGAACGGTTCGCGGAGGCTCGCGAGACGGTCGGGCGTTTCGCGGAGCTGGAGAAGAGCCCCGAGCACATCCATACCTACCGGATCAGCGACGTGTCGCTGTGGAATGCCGCAGCGAGCGGGATGGACGCCGCGCAGATCGTCGACGCGCTGACTGATCTGTCGCGCTATGACGTCCCGTCGTCGGTGCTCGCCGACGTGCGCGACCTGTGCGCCCGCTACGGCCGCCTGCGCCTGTGCGACGGCGATGGTGGGCTGCTGCACCTCGCGACCGATGAGCCGGCGCTGCTGGCGGAGGTCCTTCGCGCGCCGGCCGTCGCGGCACTGATCCGCGGACGGCCGGCGGTCGGCTGGGCGACGCTTGATCCGACCGCCCGCGGCCCGCTGAAACAGGAGCTGATCGCGCTCGGCTGGCCGGTCGAGGATGTCGCCTCCTACGAGGCCGGCGCTGCGCTGGAGATCTCATTGCGCGAGGACCTTGAGGTTCGCGGCTACCAGCGCGACGCCACGGCTGCCTTCAACGAGTCGGGTGCCGGTGTGATCGTGCTTCCGTGCGGATCGGGCAAGACAATCGTCGGGCTGTCGGCGATCGCGGATGCGGCGATGGAGACGCTGATCGTCACCAGCAACGCCGCGTCGGTCGCGCAGTGGCGCTCGGAGCTGCGGCGCAAGACGACCATCGCGCCGGAGGCGATCGGCGAGTACACAGCCCAGCGCAAGCAGCTGCGGCCGGTCACGATCACGACGTACCAGATGCTCACCCATCGACCGCGGCGCGACGGCCCGTTCCCGCACCTGGACGTCTTTGACCGCCGCGACTGGGGCCTTGTGATCTACGACGAGGTGCACCTGCTGCCGGCGCCCCTATTACACGCGAAACAGGGTGGCGGTGAGGCCCAGCCGGACGCGCGCCGGGAAGCGCGCCCGCGCCCGGAAGACGGGCGCCGGCAGCCCGGGCACCACCTCGGAGAACAACAGGCCCCACAAGCC
>JBBQYZ010000752.1:0-2038 GCA_038208205.1 Gemmatimonadales bacterium
GGCAGGCAGCCGCCGCTCACGAGCGCACGAGATGGACACCTGCCAGATCCCTGGTATCCCGTAGGGCTCGCGGTCAATCCACTTCTTCCACGCGCTGAAGCCACAGTGAACGGCCAGCCGCTGCACGCCGTCGGCCAGCTCCTCTGAGACGGTGTTGTACCGGCCACCCCGCTGCTCCCACGCAGTCGGCGTACCGTCGCCGCCCATCATCGCGCGCAGCACCAGCATCTGCTGCTCGGCCGGCAACTCGAACACGAACGCCGGCACACGCTTGCCGTGCGCGCGCTCACCAGCGACCTCCTTCAACCACGCCACAAGCTGCTTCGGACGCGCCGGCCGCCACGACCAGACCTCGTGCCCCGCCTTCGTCGTAAAGGTCCGCTCACGGCCCTCCACGCCGAGCTGCCGGCAGGCCCGCTGACAATCCTCGATCCGCTCCGAAGTCGTGAACTGCGTGATCGTCCCGCGAGGATCACCCTCCGCGATCCACCACCCCAGCCACGCAAGCACCGCATCCATCGAGAGGGTCAGCGGCGGCCGCTCGCGCTTCTCATACTCCCGACCCTTGACCCGGTAGGCGACGGACGCCTTGCTGATGCCCTCCGCCTCCGCGATCTGCGCATAACTATTGCCCCGCTCCCGCGCCGCCAGCACCCGGCACTGGCGCTCGTGCGAGCGGCGCGCCGACGGCGTAGCGACCGACGACCGCTCGTGCTCAAGGCACGCCGGGATCACGACCGCCTCCTGCCGCTCGCCCCCCGCCAGCACCGCACCGACCGGCGCGAACTCGCCGCCCACGATGTCGGCCGCCTCGACGACTCCTCCCGGAGTCAGCATCCGGTGATTCGGCGTGACGAGCATGTCGAACCCGCGCGCCGTGCGGAACTCCACTAGCTCACCCTCGTACGGATCATCGGACATCGCGATCGGCGCCTCGTACACGAGCGACCCACGATCCGCGTCATACCCGGCGAGCGCAGGCAACGTGCCGTCCGCCCAACGACGCCGCAGCTCAGGCAACCCCATCCACCCGTCCGCCGTCAGCGTCTCCGTCTGCTCGTCATGGCAGAAGAACCGCAGCGTCCGCGCCCACGGAGGATTGCCGCGCAACTCCTCCCCCGTCTGATTGATCGCGACGTGATACACGAGCCCCTTCGCCTGCCGCTCCTTCTCCGGCTCGATCAGCTCGTCCTCGCCGGCATCGACCATCCCCTGCGCGCGCTCCTCCATCGCATCATCGAAGTTGCGCCAATGCTTCCAGTAGCGCACCTTCGGCCGACCGCCGACCATCTCGACCATCTCCGGCTTCGGCGCATCCCGCTCATAGTCCCACAAGAACTTGCGGACCTCCGCGACATACCACAGCGGCCGCAGCCGATCCTCCGGGTCCGACACGATCGCCACCACAGAGTCAGCATCCAGGCGCCCGACGCGAACCTTGCCGCCAGCGACATACAACGTCAAGAACATCTCGCCCGCCGTCAGCAACTCATTCGACAACTTCCGCTGCGCCGCGTACCCCGTCAGCTTCTCCTCATTTGACGAATCCGTCCAGGCTTCTGTGATCACCTGCTGGACCTTCTCGTCACGCGCCGTCGGCTTCGGCACGCCCTTGCCGAAGCTGAAGTCCGCGAGAAGCTGCGCTTCGGCGCCTGCGAGCGGATCGAACTTCAGCGCCACCCGCGAGCGCTGCGCGATCGCCTTGCGCCGCTCCGACTGCATCTCGTGCGGCCGCCCGAAGCCGTAATCCATGAACCCCAGCGCCAGCTCTTCAGCCTCACCCGACAACTCCGCGTACTCACGCTCGACGATGTGCCAACGGTCGCGCTCCGCCGTCGTCGTGAGCGTCACACCCACGCGCTCCTCCGCGGCCTCCACGAGCCTCGCGACAACCGGACGATCCAGGAAGCCCACGCCCCTACTCCTCTCCCGTGACCAGCGTATCCAAGCCCCTACGCGCCGACGCCCACGGATTCCCGTCACTCAGCGTCGTCCCGTGCGGCAACCCATCCGGCCCCTGCCCCTCCACCCCGTAGCT
>JBBQYZ010000753.1:0-2038 GCA_038208205.1 Gemmatimonadales bacterium
AGGTCGGTATCGACTTCGGTCGCGAGATCGTAACCATCAGCGGTGAGCAGAACCTCGACGCCTACGGCGGGCTCCAAACGCTCGGGGTCATCGCCGATGCCCGCGCGCTCGAGCTCGTGATCGTCGTCGACGACACCCGACGCCTTCGCGGCAGACGCGGACGATGGTCAAGAGGCCGCCGAGGCCTTCCTGGGCAACGTCATCCTCCCGCTGACCAGCAATGTCGACATCGCGGTGATCGTCGCGGTCCAGCCGCGCTGGACGACCGGCGGCGCATACACGCAGGTCGCCGAACGCGCTGTCTCGGTCGTGAACATGCCAGCCCTGGGTGGCAGCAAGTCCGAGGAGGTCCTGCGGGCCGTGCTCGCGCGGCGGGCCCGCCGCGGCTCCTCGAAACCTGACCAGGTCGATGACATGGTGACGGTCCTGTTCACCGACGAGGCGATCACTGCGCTGGCCGAGCGGCTGCGCAGCACCCGTGGCCTGCGCTCCCCGCTGGCGTGGCTGCGCGACACGTTGGAGTTCCACGGTGACAACCTCCCCGAGCGGATCGACCGGGTGCACCTGCTCGAGGTGCTGTAAGGGCTGCACGGAGCCGGCGAGGGCTGGCGGCGCTGCAGCGCTGCGGCGCGGCTGGGAGGATGCTCTGCCTTGATCTCCACCGAGTCGCGTGCGCCGTGCGCCGTGAGCCGGGCGGTCGAAGAGTCCAACCGCCGGATGCTTCGCGCGCGCGACGCGATGGACCGGGACTACGGGCAGCCGCTTGACATCCGTGCCCTGGCGAAGATCGCCTATGTCTCCGAGGCGCACTTCATCCGGACCTTCAGTGCCACGTTCGGCGAGACGCCTCATCGCTATCTCCAGCGTCGCCGCGTCGAGCGGGCGATGTTCCTTCTGCGCGAGTCCAAACGCAGCGTGAGCGACATCTGCCTCGACGTCGGCTTCACAAGCCTTGGAGAAGCCCGGTCCGCCGGCGCATGACGAGGCGACGGCCGAGCAGGTGCGCGAGCTCGTGACCAAAGGCGCGATGGGCGCCGTCGCCATCTTCACGGTCGATGACGTCCACAAGACCTATGAGACGCTGCTCGGCCGTGGCGTGGAGTTCACGGAGGAGCCGACGGAGCGCTTCTACGGCACCGACTGCGGGCTGCGCGACCCGTTCGGCAACCACCTCCGGATCGGGCAGCCGAAGGAGGGATGAGGCCCTCGGCCGGATCTACGCCGGCGCCGTGACGCTCGGCGGCGGTGACAGATTCGTTGCGAAGGGTGCACGCTATTTGCGCATTCCACGCGCCAAGTCATCCGCCTCGCCCCCTAATCTGCCCTTCAACCGATGACGAGGTCACCGTCCATGAACGAAGCCCACTTCAGCGAGGTCGAGAAGGTCCTCCTCTACATCTCCGAGGCGCGCGAGCGCGCCGAGCGAGCGAGGCTCTCGCTCGTGAAGGACGGTGCCGAGGAGCACCTCGTCGGCGCCCTGAAGGAAAGTGAAGACGCGCTGCGTGGAGAGCACCGGCGGCTGATGCAGACCACCTTCTACGCGGTGCCCGGCCAGGAGAAGCTCGCAGTCTGAGCCTCACCGGCGAGGAGATCCGCGCGCGCCTCACCGCATTCGCGGCGCGCTGGAGCCTCTACCAGGGGACCGAGCGCTCCGAGGCGCAGACCTTCCTGGCCGAGCTGCCAGTCTCCACGCCGGGTGGCCGGGGTGCGCCCTACGTGTGGGAGCCGCTGCATACCGTAGCTTGCGCGTGAATGTCAAAGAAGTACCGGGAGGTCCGGTCGACACTGAAGAAGGAAGAAGGCTGGATGGGTGGTTGTGCGGCAGCGCGGATCGCACGAGGTTTGGAGCCGGCCGGGGGAGACTGCTCGGATCGTCGTGGCGGGCAAAGACAGCGAAACCGTGCCCATCGGTACGCTGTCCAGCATTCGTAGGGCCAGCGGCATAGAGCATCTGCGATGAGTACCTACGTAGTCATCTTTGAGCGTGCCGAGGACGGTGGATGGGGCGCGTACCTCCCCGACCTGCCGGGGGTAGTCG
>JBBQYZ010000754.1:0-2037 GCA_038208205.1 Gemmatimonadales bacterium
AACAACTTCAGGGCGCAGTACGATCACTTCCGGACGCAGACGCTCGTCACTGCCAAGACCTCCTACGCCGACGCCCAGGCGGCATCAAGAACGTTCGAGACCGACCAGAGCACCCTCGCCACAGAGATCGCGACCTACGCCGACAAGTTCGGCTCCGAGCTAGCACAGCTCTGCGGTGGCTCTGCTACGGCGCCGAGCTACGAGAACTGCGGGGCAACGACGGGCCAAGTCTACCAGGCGCGGCAAGAGGTCATCGCGGCATCCTTGCGCGGTCAGGACGCCGCGATGGCCGTCACCAATGCCTACTCGGCCATCGACATCGAGCTCAACCGCGCATCGCAAATTGCGAACCTTCACATCGACACGGTCAACCTCATCCAGAAGGACGGCACACGCCTCAAGGCACTTCAGGACAAGGAGCGCGACATCGCCGACGCCGAGGCACAGGTTGGCGGATTCCTCGGCGCCATCGCGGCCGTCGGGTCGATAATGCCCAATCCGGGAGCCGCCATCGCGGCGATCGGCGGTGCCGCGGTTTCGGTGGTCGCGGGACACGCCCGTCTCGAAATAGAGAAGGAGCGAACCGACATCGCGACGACCGAGAGGGCGCGCGTTGAGTTCAACGCAGCCAACGAGGTGCTCATCGACAGCGCGGCGCGCGTCAAGACCGCCTTGTTGGATATCCCCAAACAAAAGATCAACGTCGGCCTCGCTGAGATCGACCGCGATCGGGCGCTGTCCCAGCTGCGCGGCCTCTACGAGCAGGCAATCGATCGCGCGGCGGCTCGTGGGCGCTTCGCCACCCTCAAGAACGCCGATCCGCGTCGAGATCCGTCGTTCCGGCTCTTTCGAGACCACCGCGTGGCCGACGCGCGGAGGGACTTCGACACCGCCCTCGCGGAGGCTTTCGTCGTCACACGCTCGCTCGAATACGAGCTCAACTACTCCTACAGCGGCCGTTCAGCTCTCTTCGCCCTCACGACTCCCGCGGCCCTCGAGAGCTACGTCAGCACGCTTGACGCGGAGGCGACGATGTTCGAGGCGAGCATCGGGCACGCTCAGCCGCGAGCAAACACGATCTCGCTCCGCGACCAAATCTACGGCTACGCACGCTCGATCACCGACGCGACCACCCAGCGAGAATACGTTCCGGCGGACCTCTTCCACCGCCTGCTGGCGGATCCGACCAACCGCGATACGAAGGGCAACCTTCGGCTGGTCTTCTCCTTCTCGCTCGCGCCCGAGTCGACCCTCTTCAGCACCGACCTTTGCAACGACCGCATCACGAGCCTCCGGGCGAGCCTCGTCGGGGCGACCCTCGGCGTCGCTCAGCCCGAGATACTCATCCAACAAAAAGGGTCCGGCTTCCTGCGGTCTTGCCGTGAGAAGACCGGCCCCGATTTCGTCGTGCGGGATTACGGGCTCGACGAAAGCGCCCTTGGGCGGCGGCGCGCGGTCATCCAGGCGGGCGTGAACCTGGCTGGCCCGAACGACACGAACGGCCCTCCCGTCAACACGGAGCTCTACGGCCGGCCCATCGCGGCGACCTACGAGCTCGTGATCGATCGCACGTCGCCAGCGAACCGCATGCTCGACCTCACGAAGCTCGACGACATCGTGCTCTTCGTGGCCCATGAAACGCGGACGGTTCAGTAAGGCGAGCGCGACGACGACCAGCCTCGTCGTCGCGCTCCTGGCCGCGGGAGCCGCCCACGCCGAGAAGTCTGGTGTTCGCCCCAATGTAATCAGCGTGCCCTCGGGCCCAGGCACGATCGCGGGTCTAGGCGAGCAGTTCGAGCCGTCGCTGAACACCGGCTCGGCGACCTACGGGGTCGTTCTTCAGACGCCGCCGGGCACCGCGGGTTTCGCGCCAAGCCTTGGTCTGCACTACGACAGCGGGCAAGGGAACGGCGTCGTCGGGATGGGCTGGGCGCTCGACGTCGGCGCGATCCAGCGGCAGACCGACCACGGGGTTCCGGGCTATGGAGCAGAGGACCGCTTCCTTTGGAATGGGCAGGAGCTCGTCCCGATCGGCGG
>JBBQYZ010000755.1:0-2022 GCA_038208205.1 Gemmatimonadales bacterium
CATGCCGTACGGCTGATCCGCGACCTCGAAGAGCTCGGTCGCGCCGGCGGCGACCGCCTGCCGGGCGGCGCCGTCGGGATCGCCGACGATCAGGTTGAGGCGCACGCTCGTTCCCTGAAGCGACTCCGGGCTGAGGTTGAACCCGTCCGGATTCTCGTCGACCACGTGGAAGCGTTGCCCGCCGATCGACATCTCTACCACGAGCTGCCCGGATGGTGACGCCACGCGCGAGGCCTCGGCCGCCCCGAAGGCCCGCTCGTAGAACTCGACCGCGCGGGCGGCGCCGCGGACGGTGAGCATCGGCGTGAGGGACGTCGGGGTCACCCGCGGATCGGTCACCGGCGCCGACCGTCGTGCCACATCATCCCCGGACCGCATCGGTTGCCCCCGCGACTGCGCTCACCGCCTACTTGACGGTCTCGAAGGTACCGTGCTGGATGCTGAGCTCTTTCTCGTTCGACGCGAAGGCCACAGCCTTCCCGCTCTTGAAGTCCAGCACGGTGGTCAGCGTATAGCCGGCGGCGCCGAGGTACGAGACGGCGCACACGTCATCGCTCACCCGAGCGGTCTCGTACTTCTTCTCCGTGGTCGGTTTCTCACCTGGATCGCCGCCCGCGCTTCGGTAGCTGACGCTGCCGTCGGTGTTGAAGGTGTGCTCGAAAGCCTTGCCGGCCATGGGGCCGTCCTCGAACGTCCATCTGAGCGTCTTGCCCTTGATCGGTTCCTCGTCCATGCCATCCTCCTGTGCTCTCTCGTCCGACCTGCGCCCGCCGACGATACGGCCTAACGCATGGTGGCGATGACCTTCTCGATGCGCGAACGCCGCGTTTCGGCGCGCTTCGCCCCCGTGACGGACTCCACGATCTCTTTGCGGCGCGTGAAGGAGAGCGACGCGAACGCTGGCTCGAGCCCCGCCTCCGCGAGCGCGCCGGCGAGATCGGGCGGGACCGTGATCGTGCGCGGATCGGTGTCCAATTCCAGCGTGATCTCCGCCTCGTGACCCGCCTCCAGCGCGGCCGCCTCTCGGAACTCGCGGCGCACAGGCAGGTAGTGCTTTCCGCCGTATACGGCCAGCGTCGAGCGGTAGTTCACGCCGTTCAGCGTCACCTGCACCGGCGCCCGGCCCATCGCCCCGAGCCGATCGACCACGTCCTCCGGTACCTCGAGCGCGAGCACGCCATCCGGCTGCTGGCGCGGGAGGGCAGTGAAGCAGACCACCGAGCGATAGTGTGACCCGAGATCCCGAGGTGTGGCGCCTGCCCTGCGCCTCTCTGGAGCGCCCATCGCCGCTGTCGTGCTTGCCGCCGACGTCGTCGCGTCGACTCGCCCAGGCCAGGTTGACCGCCGCGGCTCCGCTGCGAAGGAGGCGCGCCGTTTTGGGCGGCGCACCGCTGCCCTGCGCGCGAGCCGCCCTAGAAGCGGGACAACACCGGGATGCGTGGCGCGATCGCGAAGTTCAGCTGCACGAGCACGATCAGCGTCATCGCGATCGCGAACAATCCGTCGCTCAGCGCAGCGATGCGCTCAAGTCCCCGCGCCGCGATCTGGCTGTAGGTGACGGTCACGCCGGGCGCCCTCCAGCGCCCTCGCGTCGCTGCGCCTCGTGCGGCGAGTGGCTGATGATCAGGATCGTCGCCGGCTCCTCTCCGAGCGCTTCGGCGTCGTGCGGTACCGAGGCATCCCACAGGAGGTAGTCGCCGGGGCCGAGGTCGAACCAGTGCGTCCCCTGGGTGAGCCGGGCGCGTCCGGACAGCACGATGTGATGTTCATCGCCCGAGTGGGCGTGCAGTCCGCTGCGCCGGCCCGGCGCCATCGTCGCGCTGACGATCCGCAGGTCGCGCGGGATGCCGCCGTCCACGTGTTCCACGCGCACACCGCCGGGACCGCGCTGCTGGCGTCGCTCCTTCACCCGGACCACACGGGGCGGAGCGCTCGCGTCGACGAGAAGCCAGGTGATCGGAACGTCGAGGGCGCCGGCCAGCGACGCGATCGTCTCGAGCGAGGGGGACGCCTTGTCGTTCT
>JBBQYZ010000756.1:0-2021 GCA_038208205.1 Gemmatimonadales bacterium
CTCCGCACTCAACGTCGTCAACATCGCCAACTGCCGATCCGGCATCCCTCGCACGGTCACCTCCACCTCGGTGACCACAGCATGAGCGAACCCGCGACCAATCGCGAGCACCTACACCGGCTTTTTCAGCACCCTGTTAGATGTCGGCGCTGGGCTTGATGACCCGCTCGGCGAACGCGAACGTCGCCTCGACCTTGCGCTCGAGGTCGGTGCCCCGCTGCGAGTCGGCGACGTCCTGGTTGTGCTCCGTGTACATCTGCATCCACGGGACGCACATCATCCCGGTCACCCCGATTTTCGACATGTGCTCGCACACGTCGGGCGTCGGCAGCGCCTGCACGCCCAGGATGATCTCGAACGGGAGCTCGGCGCGCCCGGCTTCCTGGCGCTGCTCCTGGAGCAGGCCGACGTAGCGCTCGCAGTCTTCGACGGAGTACGCGTTCCCGAGCCACCCGTCGCAGAGGCGCGCGGCACGGCGCAACGCGGCCTTCGAGTGACCACCGCACCAGATCGGCACCTGCCGCGTGGGCGCGGGCTCGATCTGCAGCGGTCCGAAGTCGTAGTGCTCGCCGTGGTGCTCGACGGAACCTCCGCTCCACAACGTGCGGAGCGCGGGAATCATCTCGTCGAGCCGTCGTCCCCGATTGCTGTAGTCCTGTCCGGTCTGCTCGAACTCTTCGCGCATCCAACCGGCCCCCACGCCGAGGTTCACCCGGTTGTTCGACAGCACCGCGGCCGTCCCCACCTGCTTCGCCACGGTGAACAGGTCACGCGCCGGCGCGATGTAGACCGACGTCCCGAACTGCAACCGTTCGGTCACCGCCGCCATGGCGCCGATGGTGACCCAGTTGTCGGGCCACGCGGTCTCCGGCGGCCAGATGGGCGCGCCATCGGGCGAGTACGGGTACGGCGTCGCGAGATCACGCGGATAGAAGATGTGGTCCGACATCATGATCCCGTGCACGCCGGCCTCGTCGGCCGCCTTGGCCAGCGGCAGGTAGTGATCCGGCGGCGAGAATGCGGTCGACGCCCAGAACTTCATGCGCTCCTCCTCCTCGGATTCATGGGCGCGTGTAATCCGCTGAGCGAGAAAATCGCGCCCATGAATCTCGTCAGCCGCGGGCGGCGACGTTGCCGCCGGTCTCCGCAAAGGTCTTGCCCTGTTCGACGTCGGGGTCGTGGGGCAGGCCGAGCAGCCGCTCCGAGATGATGTTGCGGAGCACCTCGCTGGTGCCGCCACCGACGGTGAGCGCAGGGCTGAACAGGAAGCCGGACGTCCATTGGTTCCACTGCGCGTCGAGCGACGGGTCGATGTCGAGCATGCCGTACGCACCCATCAGATCTTTCGACAGGTTGAAGACGCGTTTGCCGTGCGGGTCGGCGAGGGCCTTGCGCAACGACGCATCAGGGCCGGGCTGCTTGTTGACCTGCGCGGAGATGAGTTGGAGCTTGTGGTAGCGGAGGATCTCACCCTCGATGAACGCGCTGACCAGCCGCTGGCGCAGCACCGCATTCGGTGCACCACCACGTTCACGCACCAACGCGACGAGATCCTTCGCGCTCGGGCCGTGGCCCCACTGCAGCCCGCCACCGGTCGACAGCGACACGCGCTCGTTGGCGAGCGTGGTCTTCGCCATGCCCCAACCGCGGTTCTCCTCGCCGATGAGGTTTTCGGCGGGTACGCGCACGTCGGTGAAAAACACCTCGTTGAACCCGCCGCCGCCGGTCATGTTGCGGATCGGCCGGACCTCGATGCCTTCGAGGTCCATCGGGATGATGAAGTAGGAGATCCCGACGTACTTGGCCACGTGCGAGTTGGTGCGGGCGATCAGGATGCCGTACTTGGCGCGCTCCGCCAGCGATGTCCAGATCTTCTGACCGTTGACGACGTAGACGTCGCCGTCGCGCTCGGCACGCGTGCTGAGGTTGGCGAGGTCGGATCCGGCGCCGGGCTCGCTGAACAGCTGGCAGGCGATGACGTCACCACGCTGCAGACCGGCCAGATAGGCCGTGCGGACCTC
>JBBQYZ010000757.1:0-2015 GCA_038208205.1 Gemmatimonadales bacterium
CTCGTCCGTGCGCGCGAAGACATCCGCGGCGACCTGATGCGCGCACGCCACCGCATGAGCAAGCTGCTGCTGCGCCACGACGTGCGCTTTGACGGGACCGCCAGCGCGTGGACGACACACCATCGCGCGTGGCTGGGCAAGGTCGACCTGGGCGAGCGTGGCGCGCAGATCACGCTGCGCGACTACCTCGGCGCGATCGACGCGCTGCTCATCCGCCGCGACACGCTCGAATCCACGATCGACGAGCTCGTGCCCAGCTCGCCCTGGGCAGACACGATCGCCAGGTTGCGCTGCCTGCGCGGCATCGACACCCTCTCGGCGGTCGGGCTGTGCGCCGAGATCGGCGACTGGCAGCGCTTCCCGCGACCGGCGCACCTGATGAGCTACCTCGGACTCGTGCCGTCTGAGCACAGCACCGGCGCGTCGCGCCGGCTGGGCGCGATCACGAAGACCGGGTCCGGGCACGGCCGCCGGCTGCTCGTCGAAGCAGCGTGGCACTATCGCCGCGCGCCGGCCAAGGGCCAGGCACTCAAGCGTCGCCAGGACCGCCAGCCCGCGCACGTCATCGCGATCAGCTGGGCCGCGCAGCAGCGCCTGCACCGCACCTGGCAGCGCCTGGACACCCAGCGCGGCAAGCGCCGCACGATCGTCGCGGTCGCCGTCGCACGCGAACTCGCCGGCTTCTGCTGGGCGACCGCCAACGCCGACTGACCCAGCCAGCACCACGTCGGTCAAGGAGGCGGCGGGAACCATCCGGCCCCCACGCGCGAGAGCATCCGCGATTCCACTATGAGCAACCCCATGCGGGGCGACGCTCGATCCTAGACAGCGGGCTCTCACGACGAAAACCGGTCCTGCGGCCGAGAAGGATCCGCGCATATCAGTCTGACCGCGCGTCGCGCACACACCGGACCCGCCGCCCCCTTGACCGACACGATGCCCGCCCCAGTCGCGGGCACCCGGTGCTGGGCACTTGACAAACGCACGTCCATATCAGTCGCGGGCACCCGGTGCTGGGCACTTGACAAACGCACGTCCATATCAGTGGACGTGTCCGCAAGTTCTGCGGGTTATGTAAAGGAGCCTCGGGGCGCGCGGCGAATGAGAGCGTGTGCCCCGGACCAGTCGGCATGTGATCGAACTGTCGGAGGACGAGCGGGTTGAGCTTGAGCGGCGCGCCGCGACGGTGACGTTGGCGTGGCGGGTGGTGCACAGGGCGCGGATCGTGCTCTACGCCGCCGAGGGGATGCAGGACATCGACATCGCCGCGAGGTTGGATTGCTCGCCTGACAGCGTCGCGCGTCGGCGACGACGATTTTGCGCGGAGCGTCTGGACGGTCTCGAGGATCAAGCGCGGTCGGGTCGACCGCGTCGTTTTCCCCCCACAACAGGTCGCCGAGGTCAAGGTCATCGCGTGCGAGCTGCCGATCAAGCACGATCTGCCGCTGTCGCGCTTCTCACGCGCTGAACTGCATCGCCTCGTCGTCGAGCGCGGCGTGACCGATGCGTCCGCGTCGACGATCTGGCGCTGGCTGCATGACGACGCGATCAAGCCGTGGCAGACACGATCGTGGATCTTCCCGCGCGACCCAGCGTTCGCCGAGAAGGCCGGCCGCGCGCTTGATCTCTACGCCCGCATCCTCGACGCCAAGCGCCTGCGCCCTGACGAATACGTCATCTGCGCCGACGAGAAGACCCAACTACAAGCCCTCGGCCGTCGTCACGACACCGTCCCACCAGGCCCAGGGCGCCCCGGTCTCGTCGAGTTCGATTACCTGCGTGGCGGCACGCTGGCGTACCTCGCGGCGTGGGACGTCCACCACGCCAAGCTGTTTGATCGCGTCGAGCAGACGACCGGGATCATCCCGTTCGGCCGGCTCGTCGAGCAGGTCATGAACGTCGAGCCCTACCGCTCCGCCAGGCGCGTGTTCTGGATCGTCGACAACGGCAGCTCGCACGCCGGCAAGACCTCGATCGCGCGGATGCGCAAGGCGCATGAGAACGCCGAACTGATC
>JBBQYZ010000758.1:0-2012 GCA_038208205.1 Gemmatimonadales bacterium
CGTTGTTCTTCCTCGCACTGTTTCCGCAGTTCGTGCACGCGTCGTGTGGCGCCGTCTGGAGCCAGATCGTGGTGCTCGGAGCGCTGTTCGTCACGATCGGCTTCCTGTCTGACTCACTGTACGCGCTGAGCTCGGGAGCGATCGGCCGGTGGCTGCGACGGCGCCCCGCCGTCGCGGGGCGCAAGCACCAACTCACGGGCGCGCTGTACCTCGGGCTCGGAACGTGGGTGTTGGCCTCAGGCGCCGGCAGCGCATCGCGGACCACCCGCGCGTAGCCCAGGCTCGACCCCCCGAGCTCGCGCAGTGTGGGATCGCACGCCGCGCGTATCGACGTGTCGATGCGCTTCGCCAGAGCTTCACAGCCCCCTTGAGGATGGCAAGCACCCTCGACGGGCTGTGTACGAGTTGCATGTGCCAATCGAGCGCCTCCGTCCACGGGCCGCCCGGCGCTCGGCCATAGAATTTGCCGTCGACGAAGCGCCGATCGGGCGTCGCGAAGTCGCCCGAGCGCAGGTCGACGACACCGCGCGGCGCGTGTTTGATCACCCAGCAGGTCCACAGGGCAACTGGCTGCGCCCCGGCAAGCCGGTCCGCCATGCCCTGCGAGCCGATTCCCTCCGCACGCAAAACCCCGCTGCAACGGGGCTTCGTGCAAGCGGACGACGGGGGTCGAACCCGCGACCTTCGGCTTGGGAATGCCAGATTTCCAGGCAAATCCGCTGCTCTTAGGTGCTCTGAGGTGCTCTCAGTTCGCTCCCGCTCCAGGGAGTTTCTCCGAGTTGGGAACAGGTGTCGCCTGGAGCAGACACGAAAGCGCGCACCGAGCAACTCCGCCTCCCAGCCCTCGGCCTCCAACTCCGCGTAGCCGCGAACGCCCGGCAGCCGCTGCACGACATCGAGATCCCCGAGCGAGGTCGTCACGGTCAGGTTGCGCCCCCGATGAAGGGCCGCTCGGACCTCAGCGTCGATCGCGCGCCGGGGATCGCTCAGCACACGAGCGTCGAGGCTGACGAGCAGATTGGCCACGTCATCGAGATTCGCCGCGGATGGCTCGGGCACGATGTCGAGGTCATCGGTGGCACGAATGACCGCGTGAGCCGCGACCGCGATGCCGCCGATGACCACGAACCTCACGCGCGCCTCGACCAGCGCGCGAAGCAACCCAGCCAGATCCGGGACCATCAGCGCCGTTCGCCGATCGGGCGAATCAACGCGAGTTGCCGGCACAATGCATCCACGCGCCGAAGGCGCTCCTCCGGACTCAGCTCGCGATCCCGCGCAGCCCGCAACGCACGAGCGGCGTCCGCCTCCCGGGCCGCCTCCTCCAGCGTCTGCTCGCCGTCCGCGCTCACGCCGCAGATGATCGCAAGCGCCGGTGATGTCGTGAGCGCTCCACGCGACAAGCGGCGCGAGGAGATCCGCGGCCGACGTCATTCCCGCCTCGCGTGTGGTTCCCGCGGCGGGCACCGACGAGTATCCCCCACGCCGGCCCAGCCGCGTCACGAGCAGCGCTTTGCATGGAAAGGAGCAGCGCTGACCGAGCCGCGCTGGCGCGAGTCCAGCATGCACATCACCGGTAGGGTGCCGCCCCACCCGGCAACCCGATTCTGCGGGGAGAGGCTGTATGTCAGTGATGGTGATTCTTGAGATGGACGGCGATTCCGACGCGTTGCTCGCCGCGGCAGCCGAACTGGAGGCGCGCCGTCCGACATCGGCGGTGACGGCCCGCGTCGTTGCACCGATGGAGGGCGGGGTCGTCGTCTGCACGGTGTGGGAATCCGCCGCGGCGCGTGACGCCTACCAGTCTGAGCCGGAGCACCAAGAGGCGCTGCAAGCGAGCGGACTCATGGTTGCCGTCACCGGCATGCGCTCACGCGTTTTCGAGAACGCCGAGCTGTCGCTGCGGTAGCACCTCGCGGTTCCGCCCAGGCAGCACGGGTCGCTGCCGGCCCATGATCAAACGGGAGCGTTGGCTAGATGATCGACCTCCCTATCCGGCTTCGGGTCTGACG
>JBBQYZ010000759.1:0-2009 GCA_038208205.1 Gemmatimonadales bacterium
ATGCGTTTTCCAAGGACGCGCGCCTGAGCAAGCTGAAGGGCTATGTCTCCGATTCCGGCGAAGGACGGTGGACGGTGGCCGAAGCGATCGAGGAGGACGTGCCCGCACCGGTCATCACCCTGTCGCTGCTGATGCGCCTGCGCTCGCGCCAGGAAGACTCGTTCGGCGCCAAGGTGATCGCAGCGCTGCGCAACGAGTTCGGCGGTCATGCCGTGAAGGGGTCGTGACCGCGCCGACGACGACACACGGAGCGTTGAAGATCGCTTCGCGGGTGAGCGGTCAGTTCGGCGCGGTGCCGGGCCGCCACGCGGCCCAGGCCGACCCGTGCACGATGGTGATCTTCGGCGCGACGGGCGATCTCACCAAGCGGAAGCTGTTCCCCGCGCTCTACGAGCTGGCGGCGGGCCATCTGCTGGCGCCGGGCTTCGCGGTGCTCGGCGTGGGACGCGACGACACCGAGACCGACGGCAGCTTTCGCGACAAGATGCGCGTGGCGATCAAGGAGTCCGACGAGGTCAAGGGGTTCGACGAGGAAGTCTGGGGCGCGCTGGCGACCCGCACCTTCTACGTGGGCGGTGACGCGACGGACGCGGCGGCCTACGACGCCATCCAGCGCAAGCTCGCCGAGATCGAATCGGCGCGTCATGGGAGCGAGTGCAACCGGTTCTTCTACCTCGCCGTGCCACCGAGCGTGTTCGAGCCGATCGTGCGCCATCTGTCGGAGAGCCGACTGGTCCCGCACACCGCCGAGCCGTCGTCGCGGCCGTGGGCGCGCGTCGTGGTCGAGAAGCCGTTCGGGCACAGCCTCGAGACGGCGCGCTCGCTCAACACGCTCGTGCTCTCGCTGTTCGCCGAGCACCAGGTGTACCGCATCGATCACTACCTGGGAAAGGAAACGGTCCAGAACGTCCTCGTGCTCCGGTTCGCGAACTCCATCTTCGAGCCTCTCTGGAACCGGCAGTGGATCTCGCACGTGCAGATCACCGCGGCGGAGTCGGTGGGGGTGGAGGCGCGCGGGAAGTACTACGAGGAGGCGGGCGTGGTGCGCGACATGTTCCAGAATCACCTGATGCAGCTGCTGGCGCTCACGGGGATGGAGCCGCCGGCGAGCATGACCGCCGACGCCGTGCGGGACGAGAAGGTGAAGCTGCTCAAGTCGGTCCGGTGGCTCACGCCGGAATCGATCCCGCGGGTCGCGGTGCGCGCGCAGTACACCGCGGGCCGCATCAAGGACGCGGAGGTGCGCGGCTACTGCGACGAGCCGGACGTCACCAACGGGTCGCAGACGGCCACGTACGCCGCGGCGCGATTCTACATCGACAACTGGCGCTGGAAGGGCGTGCCCTTCTACCTGCGCAGCGGGAAGCGGCTCAATCGACGCGTCTCCGAGATCGCGGTGCAGTTCCGTGCGCCGCCGCACCTGATGTTCGGCGGCGAGGGCGAGCACCACGAGCTGCAGCCGAACGTGCTCGTGATGCGCGTGCAGCCGAACGAGGGGGTGTCGCTGAACTTCGAGGTGAAGGTCCCGGGCGCCGCCGTGCAGCTCACACAGCAGCTCGAGGTGGCGCCGGTGGACATGGACTTCAGCTATGCCGAAGCGTTCGGGGAGACGGCGGCGCCGGCGTACGAGACGCTCCTGCTCGATGTGATGATCGGCGAGGCGACGCTGTTCACGCGGAGCGACGAGGTGGAGGCGGCGTGGCGGATCATCGATCCGCTGCTGACGTACTGGGAGTCGCACCCACCGGAGCGGATGGCGACCTACGCCGCCGGATCGTGGGGGCCGAGGGAATCCGATGCATTGATTGCGGCGGACGGCGCGCGATGGAGGGAGCCGTAAGGAGTCGCCGCCGGTGACAACCTCCCTGACGGAGCACCTGCCGGGCCGCCGCCGCTGGCCCTTCCCGGGCGGCGTGGCGGCATCGGCCGAGGACTTTCTCGCCGGCCCGATCCGCGGCGAGCCGCGCGCCGCCGCCCGGCGCGCGACCCGCGCGCGGGCGCTGGCAAAC
>JBBQYZ010000760.1:0-2001 GCA_038208205.1 Gemmatimonadales bacterium
CCGCGAGGTCGGAGCCGCCCGTATCCTCCCAGACGTCGGTGTCGATGGTCGAGGGCGGCTGCGGTGCGATCAACTCCTCGCCGACGAGATGGCGGACGAGGGCGACGAGCGTTTCGATCGGATAGACCGTCACGCCGGGCACGAGTGCGGCCTCGGCGGCATCGACGGCGGCGACGATCAACGTCGGGAAGCCGCTCGCCTGCGCGGTGTCAGCAATCGCAAGCACGCCGTCCACATGCCGCACACCACCATCGAGCGAGAGTTCCCCGACGACGAGCGTGGTCGCAATCGCCTCATTCGGGATGTCGATCTGCATCGAGGCGAGCAGGATGCCGAGAGCAATCGGCAGGTCATAGCTCGCCCCCTCTTTACGGATGTCCGCAGGAGCAAGGTTGACGGTCACGCGCCCGGAGGGGAAGCGGCCGCCGCTGTTGCGGATCGCGGCGCGCACCCGCTCCTTCGCCTCCTGCACCGCCGCGTCGGGCAGCCCGACGATGTTAAACGCGGGCATCCCGGCGCCGACATCCACCTCGACAGATGTTAACAAAAGACCATCTCGCGATTGTCCTTGCGGCACTGCAGTAGTCGCGTCGGCCTCTGTACGAGCGGACGGGGTCGCACCTAGCATGATACGTGTTCCCCCAGTCGTCGCAACGAACCTCCTGCACGGTCTGGTACACTAGGGCACGCGTCCCGCACCGATCGAGACTTCGTCCGCGTCGATGGGCGCGACGACGCCCGTACCCGCATGAGGCCCCGATGATCGCCTCCGCCCTCGCCGACTGGAGCACGCTCGTCGCCACCGTCTTCGCCGCCATCAGCGCGATCGGGTCGGTCGTCGTCGCCTATTCGACGCGCAGCCAATGGCGCAAGGATCGCGAAGAGCGTCGAGAGGCCGCGCGACGACGCCAGCGCAGCATCCTCGTGGCGCTCCGTGACGAGTGCGCGCACAACGCCCAATGGTGGCACGGCAGGAGCGGTATGATCGAGCGATTGACCATGCCAATCTGGGAGACCTCGCGCACCGACTTGAGCGACATCGACACCGAGATGTTCGTCGCAGTGAACGCCGCCTACCAGGGGATGCAGCGGACGCATACGCGCATGGCAGGATTCCAAGAGTGGCTCGAGAAGCTCGACAAAAAAGTACCCGGCCATCATGAAGAGCATGTCGCTCAACTCAATGGAACGCTCCGCGACGACTTCATGACGCCGACGGCCGAGCGATGGAAGGCCGCGAGCAAGCAGATCGATCGAGTGCTCTCCGGACAAGAACGCGCCCTGACTGGCGGAGATACACCGAGTACCGATCTGTCCGCGCTCGCCGCGACGAATGACCGCCGAATCATCGGCCGGCCGTAGAAGTGGCGGTCAAGCAGCGACACGAACCGGGCGAGATCCTACCGCGCCAGGAAGACGCGCCAGGAGGCGCTACGACGCGCACAGAGCGTATCTTCATGCACGCGACTCACGACGCTCCTGATCGATCACAACGCGCACAGAGGCGTTCGTGGTTCCATCGCCTGCTCTTCAGTGACTACGATCCGACGGGCCGACCGCCTACCCCGGCTTGATGGCGGGGCGAGAGGAGTAGGGGGTTCCTGATGACGCAGCGGATGCGTCACCACTTGGTGTCTGTCCTCCACGTCTCCGAGCCCGCGAGCCAATCCACATCATCGCTCAGGCTCCCGTTGAGGACTGGGTCGAGGAATGCAGCCACGAGTGTGAGCGCGAGGTCGATGTCGTTTGGGACGTCGAGGGGGCCCGCGAGTTTGGCGAAGGGCATCCGCCAGTTGCTCGGTGGCGGCGGGAGCCGGTCGGGGAGTGGATGAGTGCCGCGATGCTCGAAGGTGATCTGGAAGGCCTGCCGCACCGCGCCCGCGTTGACAGTCTCGTTCCTTTGGATGAGAACGAGATCGACGAGGTCCTTCACGCGGCTGCTGGACTGCGTGGCCCCATATGTGCGCGTGTAGGCATGCACTTTCTCGGCGATGATTTGCG
>JBBQYZ010000761.1:0-1997 GCA_038208205.1 Gemmatimonadales bacterium
GCGCGCGGTCCCCAGAAGACCTGCGGGAGACAGTCGCCGCGCTCGTGACGGAGCTGCGGCGCGGCCTCGCCAGCGCACCCTATGGGGTGAGCGACGAGGCACTCGAGGTGATCGGCAGCTACCCGTGGCCGGGTAATGTGCGCGAGCTCCGCAACGTGCTCGAGCGCGCGCTGCTGCTCGCGCGCGGGGAGGAGCTGGTTGGCGTGCAGCATCTCGCCGCGGAGGTTCGCGGCATCGGCGACGATGCGTCGCTGCCCCACGTGTCGCGCTCTCTCTCGGAGGTGGAGCGCGTCCACATCGAGCGGACGCTGCGAGCGCACGGCGACAACCGGACGCGCGCGGCCCGCGAGCTCGGGATCTCTCGCGCCACTCTGATCAAGAAGATCCGTGAATACGAGCTCGGCGAGCGGCCGAGCGCGCAGCACCTTCGCCTCGAGGACGCATGACCCAGCTGCAGGAGCACGATGCCATGGTCTGCCGCGCCTGCGGCAACGAGGAGCGCGCCTCCGAGGGATATCCCTGCATCAAGTGCGGCACCTTCATCTGCGTGATCTGCAACATGCGCGGCGTGGAGAAGTGCAAGGCGTGCGCAGCGACGGACGTCCCGACGCCAGACTGGCTGATCTAGGCACGGTGACCAGCTTCCTGCACTGCGGCCTGGTCGTCGGCCACGCCACCGATGTCGCGGGCGCCACCGGCTGCACCGTGGTGCGCGGCGCCGACGCGCCATTCAGGTGCGCGGCGTACGTCGTGGGGCGCGCCACCGGAACTCGCGAGCTCGCGTTGCTCGATCCGGCGCACCTCGTTGATCGCGTGGACGCAATCTTCCTCTCGGGCGGGTCGGCCTACGGACTCGACGCCGCCGCAGGGGTGATGCGGTGGATGGAAGAGCGAGGCCGCGGCTACGCGGTCGGCGCTGGCGTCGTGCCGATCGTGCCCGCCGCGGTGTTGTTCGATCTCGCGCCGCTGGGCCGGTTCGACGCTCGGCCCGACGCGGCCATGGCGTACGCTGCGTGCGACGAGGCGATCGCCGAGGTGGCCGAGGGCTCGATCGGCGCCGGCACCGGTGCGACGGTGGGCAAGATCGCCGGCCCCGCTGGTGCGATGAAGGGCGGTGTGGGCTGCGGCGCGGTCGATTCCGGAGAGCTCGTGGTGCGGGCGCTCGCCGTGGTGAATGCGCTCGGTGACGTGCGTGACGCGTCGGGCGCGATCGTCGCCGGCGCGACGGACGCCGCGGGCCGGTGGCTGGACAGCGCAGCGCATCTCGCCGTCGCCAACCAGGCGGAGGGCGAAGCGCGGTTCGACACGCTCGCCGGTCGCAGCACCACGCTCGGCGTGGTGAGCACGAACGCCGCGCTCGACCGTGCGGCGCTCGGCGCGCTGGCGCGTGCGGCCAGTGCCGCGCTGTACCGGCGCATCACCCCTGTCGGCACCGTGTTCGACGGCGACGTGGTGTTCGCGACCGCGCCGCACCAGGGTGGTGTGCCGGCGAGCGCTGCGCAGGTGGAAGTGCTCGCGGTACGCGCGCTCGAGGAGGCGATCGAGCGGGCGGTGAGAACGCGAGCACCGGGCGATATTCTGGACGGATGAGCTCCGATGAACAGCGCGCCGTGGTGCGCACCGCCCTCGCCCCCATGTTCGCCGAACCTCGTGTGGCCAGCGCGCAGATCTCGCAGCTGGTGGCGGGTCGACGGCTCGACCTGCTGGAGCGCCGCGACGACTGGTATCGCGTGCGCGGGCCGGACGAGTACGAGGGATGGCTGCACCGCGGGTACATCACGGCTGCGCCCGCGGTAGACACCGCGCCCGGGTCGCTCGATCGCGCCTCGCCCAACCGCGTATCGCTGGGCTGCGTGACGGCGGACAGCGCCGGCGCGCGCCGCGCAATGCCGCTCGGCGCCCTCCTCGCCCCGGAAGAGCGGGTGAACAGCGGTCAGGTGATCGACGTCGAGCGGCAGGCGATCGCATTTCCCACCGAGGCCGTCGCGATCACGCAC
>JBBQYZ010000762.1:0-1997 GCA_038208205.1 Gemmatimonadales bacterium
CCTTCTCCCATGACGAAGCCGTCCCGGTCGCGATCGAACGGCCGTGACGCGCTCGTGGGGTCGTCGTTGCGGGTGGACATGGCGCGGATAAGAGAGAACGCGCCGAAGCACACCGGCCACAGCGGAGCCTCCGCACCACCGCAGATCATCACGTCGGCATAGCCGTCGCGGATCTGCCGGAAGCCATCGCCCAGCGCGATCGTGCCCGAGGCGCAGCTCATGGCGTTGGTGCTGTTCGGTCCCTGCACGCCGAACTCGATCGCGATGTTGCAGCTCGCCGCACCACCGAACACCATCAGTGCGAGCCCCGGATCGACGTCCTTCACGCTCCCCCGGTAGAAGAGGCTACACTGCTCTTCCGCGTAGCCGATACCGCCGAGCGCGGTGCCCATCATCGAGCCGACGCGCTCCCGGTCCTCGCGGGCCAGGTCGATTCCGGCGTCTTCCAGCGCTAGACGGGCGGTGGACACCGAGAACTGCCCGAACCTATCCAGTCGCTTGGCGCGCTTCCTCTCCAGAAAGTCGGCGGGGTCGAAGTCCTGTACTTCGGCCGCATTGTGACTGCGGAATGGAGATGGATCGAAGCGCGTGAGCGAGCGCACCGCCGACCGCTCGGCCTGCAGTCCCGCCCACAGACCCGCCGTCGATGTGCCGATCGGCGTGATCGCGCCGATGCCCGTAATCACGACTCGTCGTTTCTCGGTCACGAAAGCTCCTTACGAGGCTTTTCGGCCACACCCGCCAATCCGGCCAACGTGCGCGACGCGATTCCATGAACGAACACCGGGCCGATGACGGCCGTGGCGGCGAAGACGCCGACGAGTGGCCAGGTCGGGCCATCCCATGCGTGGACGATGCGAACCTGGGTCCCGCCGCTCGCGGGACGAAACGTCCATTCGACGTCCATCCCTTTCGTGATACCCCCGACGTGCCGAAAACGTACCGCCGGCGCGGCCGCATCGATCTCCATCTCTGACAGCCACCAGGTGGGCCAACCGGCGAGTCCAAACGGCCGCCAGGCGGACATTTCCACCAGCCCGCCACCGTCGCTCGCCCGCTCGCGAAAGCGCACCCATCGGTAGTGCGCCAGATACACGGGCCACTGCTCGACCGCGCATGCCAGCTCGAAGATCGTCCGAACGGGTGCGCGGACGAGCCGCTCGTCGATGGTCTCCATCGCGCGGCCGAGCGGCATGGGGCCGAGAGCGAACGGCGCGCGCAGGGTGGAGCCGACCTCCGTCATACCGTCCACTCCACCGGCGCCCAGGTCGCGGTGACACGGAAGCCGAGGTGCGTGTGCACAGTGGGTGTGCTGCCCACCGCGGCCCGCACCTGGCTCCGAAGCTCCGCCGGCGTGAATCCGCGCAGCACGGAGACCACGCCGTCGTGCCGGCTCACCGGGTGGAATCGCAGCGGATACGACGCCAGCCACAATCCGCCCGCGGCGAACCAGCTCCGTCGGAGGTCGCTCACGATGACGCGGTGGCGCGCGACGCGATTCATCTCCCGCAGGAGCAGGAGCCCCTGCTCGCGGTCGAAGTGGTGAAGGAGCTGCGAGCACATCGAGATGTCCACCGACCGGTCCACGATCGGCAGGCGCCGCGCGTCGGCGCGGACCATCGCGAGCTGTGGTGAGCTCGCGGCGCGCGCGAGCGGCGCGCTCGCCTCGATGCCGAAGGTGGTGAGGGTGATGCCGTGCCGCGCGGCAACGGCCCGGGCACGCGCCGGGATATCACCCAGCCCCGTCCCGACGTCGAGCAGTGTGGCATCGCGCGTCGGCAGCCGGCGGAGAGCCGGCTCGAGCTCGGCCAGGACAGCGCGCGTGCCGCCGAAGAGCGAGTTCGAGCACGCCACGTCGGCGATGGATCGCTCGACCAGCTCCGCCGCGATGTCGGGCGCATCGAGGTATTCGACGCCACGGCGCCGGCGCGGCGTGAGGAGAGCAGCCAGGTTATCGCTCCAGTTGGGCGTATCCGCCGCGATAGTATAACAGCGGT
>JBBQYZ010000763.1:0-1994 GCA_038208205.1 Gemmatimonadales bacterium
TTGAGCGCGGGGGCCGGGCGCAGTGCGTCGAGCGCGACGATGGTGGCGCGCCCAGCCGGTTGTTCAGCGAGCGTGCGGAGGGCAGCATTGGCGTCGCGCTGTTCCGGCACCACCAGCGCCGCCACGTAATCGGCCAGCGCCGCGTCGATCGCGACCTCCAGGCCACGCGGTATCCGCAACAACTCGCCCAGCAATCCAAGCACCGCCGGCCCGCCGCCACGTTGCCCGCGGTCGAGCACGGTGCGCGCCGCGCCATCGAGCCGCCGGTGCTGATCACGTATGCGCTTGAGCAGCTCATACCGGCGTGCTTGCTCTTCCAGCGAGGCCCGCAGTTCCGCGGCCGCGCGCTCGAGATCAGTGGCATCATCACGCGCGCGCGTCAGTTCGCGCTGCGCCAGGTCGCTTTCGTGCTCGGCCAGCCGCAGATCGCCCTCGGCCGCGCGCAAATCTAACAACTTTGCGTGATAGCGGCGGCCGAACTCTGCCAGGCGACCCAGTAACGCCGCGCACCGCTCGGCCTGTGCCGGGCGATCGCGCTCGGCCTGTGCCCGCTGCCGTTCGAGCTGCGCCAGCCGCTCCTCGATATCGCGCAACTCGCCCCGCCGCCGGCGTGCGGCCGTCTCGGCTTCCCCCAGCGCCCGCTGAAGCCGCTCCGCTTCGGCGTCAGACGCCTGCAATTCCGCGAGTCGGGTGGCAACGAGCGCACGCGCGGTGGCAACATCGCCCGCGTCCGGCCGACCGGAGGCGTCGGCAGCCTGCTGGAGCTCGGATCGCTCGCCGGTGAGCGACGCGAGTTCGCCGTCGAGCTCGTCGAGCCGGCGGCGCACGAACACGAGCCGTTCTTCTTCAAGCCGTAACTTTTGCGCCGCCTCGCGCGCGTCCTCATCGGATCGACGCAGCGTCTCCCGTGCGGTCGCCGCGAGCCGTTGCTGCTCGTCGAGACGGGCACGCACGACCGCGAGCCGGGCATCGAGCTGATCGAGCTCAGCCTGCGCGCCCGTGAACGATGCGTTGCGCTGGTCATAGGCAGCACGCGCGGCCACGAGCGCCTCCACCCGCGTCTGCCACTGGTGTGCATACCAGGCGTGGAGTGAGACGGCCAGCTCGCGGGCGAGTTCGCCGTGCTCGCGTGCGCGTCGCGCCTGGCGTTCGAGCTGGCCCAATCGGGGTGTGATCTCGGCCACCAGCAGATCGACCTTCTCCAGGTTCTCCTGCGTGGCGGCGAGCCGGTCCTGTGCCTCCTCGATCTTGAGCCGGTAGCGCCGAATTTCAGCCGCCTCCTCGATCAGTGCCCGCCGTTCTTCGGGCTTGAGGCTCAGCACCTGGTCTACCAGCCCCTGACCCATGATCGCGTAGCTGTTCTGACCCAGACGCGCTTTCAGGAACAGGTCGTTGATATCGCGCAGCCGCACCCGCTGGCGGTTGACGAGATAGTCGCTGTCGCCCGAGCGATGGAGCCGCCGCGTCACCACGACTTCGGCGAAGTCGAGCGGCAGCCAGCCGCCGGCGTTGTCGAGCCACATGCTGACTTCGGCAAACCCGGCCGGCGCACGCTTGTGTCCACCCACGAACAGGGCGTCCTCGAGCTTTCGCAGCCGCATCGCGCGCGGGTTCTGCTCACCCAGCACCCAGCGGATCGCATCGGAGACGTTACTCTTGCCGCTGCCATTCGGCCCAATCACGGCGGTGACACCGGGGCCGAATTCAAACGTCGTGCGCGATGGGAAGCTCTTGAAGCCCTGGATTTCGAGCCGCTTCAGATACAAGGGAGACTCCGGTTTGTGCCAGCTATGCCGTCGTCAGCCCTCGGGGCCTGCCAGCCGCGCCAGCGCTTCTTCGGCGGCCTGCTTTTCGGCGATGCGCTTGCTGCGACCCTGACCCGACCCGAGCGCTCGATCACCGACCACTGCCTCCACTGTAAACGTCTTCGCATGGTCGGGACCGTCAGCGGAGACGATTCGGTAGTGTGGCGGCATCCCGAACAGAGTTTGCGC
>JBBQYZ010000764.1:0-1992 GCA_038208205.1 Gemmatimonadales bacterium
AACCGCTCGAGCCAACCCTCGAGCTCCGCGCGGGGAAGCGGCACCGGTACGATCGCGACGATTGGGCCGTCCTCGTCGGGCTCGCGCCGCTCGGCGATCCCGAGCATCTGTTCGCTCAAATTCTCACCGGGGAGCGGACCCGTGATCGCGATGGCGATGTCGACGCCGGGCTCGTAGCCGGAGAGACGGATCATTCTTTCCGCCAGCTCGTAGATGTTGACCTGCTCGCCCATTTCGAGCGCCATCACCGTGCGTCCGCTCTTGACCGCCGCCGCGGAGAGCACGAGCCGGACGGCCTCGTCGGTGCTCATGAAGTATCGGGTCATCCCGGGATCGGTCACCGTGACCGGGCCGCCGGCGCGGATCTGGCGTTGGAACGTGGGGATCACGCTGCCTCGACTGCCGAGCACGTTCCCGAAGCGCACCGAGCAGTACGACGCGGCATGCGGCGCGCGCGCCAACACCACCTGCTCGGCGATCCACTTCGACGCCGCCATCACGCCGCTCGGTGTCGCCGCCTTGTCGGTGGAGATGCACACGAGGTGGGTGCTCCCGGCGCGCACACATGCGTCGACGATGTTCGCGGTACCGGCGATGTTGGTGAGGATCGCTTCGCATGCGTGCTCCTCGAGGATCGGCACGTGCTTGTGCGCGGCGGCATGGAAGACGATCTCGGGGCGCACGCGCGTGAACAGCGCGTCGACCGCCGACGCGTCGCGGATGTCGCAGAGGGCGAGCTCACTCGAGGAGCCGATCGCCTGCATCGAGTCGTGCAGGTGCGTCTCGTCGTGGTCGAGCAGCACCAGGCTCGCGGGTGAGAAATGGGCGACCTGCCGGGCGATCTCCGACCCGATCCATCCGCCGCCGCCGGTGACGAGCACCCGCTTCCCCGCGAGCAGTGCGCGCACGGGCTCCAGGTCGATCCCCACCTGGTGGCGGCCGAGGAGGTCTTCGATGCGCAGGTCGCGCAAGCTGCGCAGCTGCGGCATCGAGCGCACCCACGACGACGGCGGCGGCAACACCCGCACCGTGATGCCCGCCGCCTGCGCGGCTTCAGCGACCCGTTCGAGCACACCCGGCGGCGCGGAAGGGATCGCGTACAGCAGCTGGTTCACGTCGCGATCGCGGATGATCTTGGGGAGATCGTCGATGCCGCCGGCGATCGGCACCCCGTGGATCTGGCGTCCACGAAGTGACGGGTCGTCGTCGACCGCCACCACCGGGACCAAACCGAGCTGCGGGCTGTCGCGCACCTCTCGCAACGCGGCGGAGCCGGTGGACCCGGCACCGACAAGGGCGACGCGCACGCCGCTCTTGCGGTCACCGAAACGGTGGAAGGCAAACAGTCGCGACTGGAACCGGACCATGCCGAACAAGCAGGTGACGACGATGGGTCCTGCGATCAGCACCGAGTACGGGACGTGACCGGCGCCCCACGCGAACACGACGAACAGCAAGAAGCCCGCGGTGGCGCCTGCGCACAGCAGCCGGCGCGCCTCGTCGATGCTGGCGTGGCGCCAGGTGCGTCCGTACCCTCCCCACAGCGCGGTCGCGACCACGTGGATCGCACACGCGGCGGGGAGGAAGACCTTGAACGTGGTGAGGTACTTCTCCGGCACCGAGAAGTCGAAGCGCAACGCGTAGAGCAGCGTGTACGTGACGAGCACGATGACGAGATCGAGCACGACGAGCGCCGCGTCGCCGCGCACCCGGAGCGCACCTCGCGCGATCCGGAGCCCGATTCGCCCATCGGGCGCCGCCTGGCCAGGGATGGTGTCCTGCTTCGAGGAAACCCTCAACCGATCACCCACCCAACTGACGCGCCAACTCCGACAAGCTAGCGTCTGTGGTCGCTCACGGAAGTCAGGCAGCTACGGAGAGTGGCTGCGACTCTTCCACACCCTTCCGCGTCGCCACCTCTTCATAGGTGTCGAGCACCCGGGCGACGACGCGCCGCTCGTCGAACTCCTCGAGCGCCCGCGCACGTCCGCC
>JBBQYZ010000765.1:0-1983 GCA_038208205.1 Gemmatimonadales bacterium
AGCCCCGGCCAGGTGAGCCTCGGCCTCGCCGCGGCATTGCCCATTCCCGACGTGGTGTTCTGTGCGCGTCTGGGCCAGACCCCGCTCTCGCTCCTCACGCAGTCGATCGCCGACGTGCAGGCCGCCGGTGGCAACGTTCGCGGCATCGTGTTGTGGAATGCGCCCGACCCCGCCCTGCTCGAGGAGTCTCCTCCTGAGCGCGCGGAACGTCCCACCACGGCGGCCGCAGCCGTCTAGCAGCAGCCCCTGGGCGGCGACCCGTGGCGCCCGCACGTCAGTCGGGCGCTTCCAGCACGATCCCCACGTCGGCGATCTCGCCGCCGCTCACCGGGAGCGCGCGCCAGCGTCCGCGCGCAAGGTGAGGGAGCAGTCGCCGTGCCTCCGTTCCGCCGGCCCAGTCGCTGAATGCCGGCAGCACCACCATCCGTGTCCCCACCAGCGCGCAGGGAAATCGCGCCGAGGCGCCGGTCTCGTCGCGCAGCGTGACGCGTGGGTGGAGGTGGCCGCACACGGTCCACCGCGCACCCATGGCACGCGGGGGCTCGTGCATCACGTCCACCATCGTGAGGGCGAGCGGCGCCTGCACGTCTCGCCCCACCAACGATCCGCCGCGATCGTGGTTGCCGAGCACCACCTCGAGCACGAGTCCGACACCCGCCCCGTCCTCGAGCGCCGCGGCGAAGGCACCGAGCTCGGCGCGCTCCAGGTCGTCCACGTCGCGCGTGGAATGGCGGAGGTCCCCGGCGACCACCACACGCTGCGCGCCGACCTCGCGCGCCATCGCCGCGACCCGCGCCCCAGTCTCCGCGCCGCGCGACACCGGCGGGAGGTAGCCACCGCGCCGCTGGGCCGCGAGCTCGTAGCCAAGGTGCACGTCGGCCACGATCAGTACCGCCTCATCGGGCAGCCACGCCGCCCCGTCACCGGTGAGGCGGAGCCCCGGCGTAATCTCGAGCCATCGCCGCACCGCTACTCCACGGTGGCGGACGCGCTCACACCGCTGGACGCGACTGCCTGCTCCCACAACCGACGCAGGAAGCCGTCCCGCTCCTCGAGCAGCATGGAGTCCGTGGTGCCCGCCGCGATGAGACGGAACAAGAATGGGGGTGGCGCATCGAGGTCGCGCAGGGTGATGCGCCCCACGGTGGCGACCAGCCATGCTGCCGCGGTCGGCACGTCGAGATCATCCTCGAGAACGGTGCGGTAGGTCTCGCGGACGAGGGGGAAGTCGGGCCGCTCACGCTCGAGCACATGCCAGATGCGTCGCGCGTTCATCTGCATCGCCCCGACGAATTTGGAGCGTCCATGGTAGTTCTTGACCAGCATCAACCCCACCGCCGCCACGGCGCGGAAGCGCCGGCCCCAGAGATCGGAGCGCGCGACCGCGGCGCGTACGTCGTCCCGCAAGCCGACGGGGTCGAACAGCCGCGCGACCGTGAGCTCGTCCCACGCAGCGCGGCGCGGCACGCGCAGCGCGAACGCCTGGTCGTCCACCATGATCCCCACACTCCCCTTCCCCGCACGGTACGCCACTGCGCGGGCCAGCGCGTCGTTGGCGCGTCGGCCGAGCGGGCTGGTGACGGCGTGCACCAGCACGCGCTCGTCGTCCGGGTCGGTCCACCGCTCCACGAGCACCTCGTCGGGGGCAGGGATCGGCGAGAGGGCGTGCTGCGTGCCCACGTATTCCGCGAGCGCCTCAGCGTCGCGATGCTCTAATTCGTAGCGATCGGATAATAAATCGGCCACGCCCTCGATGCCGCCGAGCACCAGCGCGTCGCGCAGCTGGGAGCGGAGCACACCGACTCCCCACGCCACCCCTGGCGTGGCCGGGAGGATCTCCGACGCCCAGCGTGGCACGCTCGGCCGTCCCGACGCTGGTGCGACGAACGCCGTCATCCCCTGCGCGTACATGAACGCCCAGATGCGCCCACCCAGCAGGAAGCGGTCGCCGGGTTTGAGCTGCTCCAGGAAATCCTCCTCTAC
>JBBQYZ010000766.1:0-1982 GCA_038208205.1 Gemmatimonadales bacterium
TCCTCGATCAGCGCCACGACCTCGACGCGATGGCCGCTGCGATCAGCGAGCGTACGCGGCTCGTGTTTGTGTGCAACCCCAACAATCCGACCGGCACTGTGGTCGAGAGCTCGGCGTTGACGCGATTCCTTGCGCGTGTGCCGTCCGATTGCCTGGTGGTGCTCGACGAGGCGTACTGCGAGTTCGTGACCGCGCCCGACGCTCCCGACGGTCTCGATGTGCTGGCGGGACACGACAACGTCGCGGTGTTGCGCACGTTCTCGAAGGCGTACGGCCTGGCCGCGTTACGCGTCGGCTACGCGATCGCGCACCCCGAGGTAATTGCGGCGCTGCGCAAGGTGGCGATGCCGTTTCGGGTCAACGGGCTGGCGCAGGTTGCCGCGCTCGCGTCACTTGCGGCGCAGGACGAGATGCGCGAGCGGGTGGAGGGTGTGATCACCGAACGAGCGCGCCTGCTCTCGTTCCTGCAGGAGCTCGCGTTGCCGGTGGTGGCGTCGGAGGCGAACTTCCTCTGGCTCGACGTTCCCGAAGCGGCGGCCGCGCTCGGCGAATTCTCCGAGCGGCGGGGCGTGGTGCTCCGGTCCTTTGCCGGCGTCGGTGTGCGCATCACGGTCGGCGCGAACGAGGAGAACGACCGGCTGGTGAAAGTCCTCAGCGCCGCGATCGACGACGGCGTGGTTACTCCGGCACGCACTCGTTGACGAGCTCGCCGATGCCGTCGATCGCGGTGCGCACCCGCTGACCGGCGCGCAGGTAGACCGGCGGGTCCATGGCGTGGCCGACGCCTCCCGGTGTGCCGGTCAGGATCAGATCGCCCGGCCGGAGTGTGATCACGTCGCTCAGGTAGGCGATCACGTGGGCGGGCCCGAAGACGAGCTGTGACGTTCGGCTTCGTTGGCGCATCACGCCGTCGACCTCGCACGTGAGCTCGAGGTCGGGTGCGGTGCCGCCCACCTCGTCGGGGGTGACCAGCCACGGCCCTACCGGAGTGGCGTGCTCGAACGTCTTGCCCTGGAGCCACTGGAGCGTGCGGTTCTGCCAGTCGCGCATGGAGACGTCGTTAGCCACGGTGAATCCGGCGATCGTGGCCCCGGCCGCTTCGGGTGACGCGTGACGCACGGGGTGGCCGATCACCGCGGTGAGCTCGACCTCCCAGTCGACCATGTCGGACACGCGAGGTAGCACGATGTCGTCGTGCGCGCCGATCAGCGCGTCGCTGTACTTGGCGAAGAGCGTCGGGTAGTCCGGCGCGTCGCGGCCCATCTCGGCGATGTGGTCGGCGTAGTTCACCCCGACGCACACGATCTTTCCCGGGTCGAGCACGAGCGTGGCGAAGTCGGCGGTGTCGAGCGCGTGCTCCTCGCCCGTCACGTGCTCGTCGCCCGCCGCACGCGTGAGCGCGTCCGCCCCCGAACGCAGGAGCGCGCCGACGTCGGGGTAGTCGAGCTCGACGAGTGCGTCACCCTCCACGCGTACCGCGTGCGTCCCGTCCCCGGTTCTGATCGTCGCCAGTCTCATCGCGGCATGTTGGCACACGCCCAGGCGCGCCGGCCCAAACTGGCGTCAACGGGAGTTGCTATTCCGCGCTGGGTGACGCCAGTTTGATGTCTGCGCGGGTCAGAGCGCGTCGATGACGAAGTCGATGCAGCGGGTGAGGGCGACGAGGTCGTCGGGCTCGATGGCCGGGAACAGCGCGATACGCAGTTGGTTGCGGCCGAGCTTGCGGTACGGCTCGGTGTCGACGATCCCGTTGGCGCGGAGCGTCGCCGCGACCGCGGCGGCGTCGACGGTGTCGACGAAGTCGATGCACGCGATGGTGTGGCTGCGCTCCGACGGCTTGGCCACGTACGGCGTGGCCGACGCGCTCGCCTCGGCCCACCCGTACACGATCTCAGCCGACTGGTCGCAGCGGGTGGTGGTCCACTCCAGCCCGCCCTGATCGAGCATCCAGCTCACGGTGTGCGCGAGGAGGAAGATCGATC
>JBBQYZ010000767.1:0-1977 GCA_038208205.1 Gemmatimonadales bacterium
CCCACGACGTCTATTCCCGAGATCGCGAGGCGACGCGCCTCGTCGATCTTGAACGCAAGCCGGACCTGCCCGCCGACCTCGGTCGTCTCGGGTTTCACCTGCGCCAGGTAGTAGCCCCGCGCTTCGTAGAGCGAGTCGACACGCTGTACCGCCCGGGCGACCTGCGCCGGATCGAGCGGCTTGCCCACGGGCAGATCCAGACGGTCGCGGACCGCCTTGGCCGGGACCTTCCTGGTTCCGCTCACAGTGACCGCGCCCAGCAGCGGGCGCTCCGAAACCGAAATGACGAGCAGCGTGCGCCCCCCTCCCGGGAGCGCCGCCGTCTCACACGAGAGGCGGACATCGGAGAACTGCCCGGTGGCGTACAGGCTCTTGATCGCCCGCTCGAGCACGCGATAGTTGAGCGTGTCTCCTTTCACCAGCGCGGCCTCGCTCCGCACCGAGGACGGCGAGACGCGCGCCGTGCCGCGCACGGCGATCGAATCCGGCCGTTGGCACCCGCTCGTGGGTCCTTCGGGGGCGCGACCCGGCGCGTCCTGCGCGAACGCCGCGGCGCTCGCCCCCAGCAGAGCGAGTAGTGAGAGAGTGGCGCCTGACATGGCGTATAATGTACACACGAAACGGCCGGATGGCCCAGTCCTTGGGTCAGCCGGCCGCTTCACTTCACCGGGGCATGCGGCCCCGTGGTGGTCTATCGGAAGCGCCGCGCGAGCGCCTCCCGGCTCACTCGCTCAGACGCTCTTGGTGAGCACACGGAAGTCCAGCTTCGCCCCATCCGGCGACACGTCCACCTCCAGCTCGTCTCCCTTCGAGAACTCGCCCACCAGAATCTTCTCGGAGAGCGGATCCTCGATGAACTTCTGGATCGCTCGCTTGAGCGGACGGGCGCCGAAGTGCTCGTCGTAGCCGTGATTCGCGAGAAAATCCGTCGCCGCGTCGGTCAGCTTGAGCGTGATCTCCTCCTCCGACAACCGCTTCTGCACGTCTCTCAGGAGAATCGCGACTATCTGCCCGATGTGCGCGCGCGTCAGTGGGTGAAAGACGATGACGTCGTCGAGACGGTTCAGGAACTCGGGGTTGAACACCCGCTGGATCTCCTCCTTCACCTTCTCCTGGATCCGGTCGAAGTTCTCACGGTCGTCCGGCGCCGCGAACCCGAGCGCCTTCCCCTTGGTGATATCCCGCGCGCCGACGTTCGAGGTCATGATGACCACGGTGTTCTTGAAGTCGATCACGCGACCGTAATTATCGGTCAGATGCCCTTCGTCGAGCACTTGGAGCAGAATGTTGAACACATCCGGGTGCGCCTTCTCGATCTCGTCGAGCAGGACCACGCTGTACGGCTTGCGCCGCACGGCCTTGGTGAGCGTCCCAGAATCTTCATAGCCCACGTATCCTGGCGGTGCACCGATGAGCCGGGACACGGAGAACTTCTCCATGTACTCGCTCATGTCCACACGAATTAGCGCCGTCGGATCGGCGAAGAGGAATTTCGCCAGCGAGCGCGCCAGCTCGGTCTTCCCCACACCGGTCGGTCCGGAGAAGATGAAGCTGCCGATCGGCCGGGCTGGATCCTTGAGCCCTGCGCGGCTCCGGCGAATGGAGCGCGACAGCGCTTTGATCGCCTCGTCCTGGCCGACCACGGTGCCATGCAGCTCGTCCTCCAGCCGCAGCAGCCGGGAGCTCTCCGCCTCTTGCAGACGCATGACGGGAATCCCGGTCCACCGGCTCACGATGAACGCGATCTCCTCCTCGCCCAACACCGGGCGATATGACTGCCGCCGCTTCTCCCACTCGTCCTGCTTGCGGCGAATGTCACCCTGCAGCTCCCGCTCACGGTCGCGCAGCGATGCCGCCCGCTCGAAATTCTGGTCGCGCACGGCCGATTCCTTCTCGCCGCTCACGTCCTCGAGCTTGGTCTTGAGCTCGGCCACCTCGGGTGGCGGCGCTTGAGCCGCGAGCCGTGCGCGCGCCCCC
>JBBQYZ010000768.1:0-1975 GCA_038208205.1 Gemmatimonadales bacterium
GGTCCCCCAGACCGACGCGCTAACCAAGCTGCGCCACAGCCCGTGCACGGCGTGCGCCGCGCAGGGCAGTGAAGACGGGCGCGTTCGCGGAACTCCGGGCGGACCTCCGAGCCAGAGAGCGGTCAAGCGGCGAGGACGAGCTCGGAACCGTCGGGGCGGTATGCCACCAGCACTCCGTTCGGTCCGCGCGCCAGCTTCCAACCACCCTCGTGGACCATCACGTGGTGACGACGGCAGAGCAGCATCAAGTTCACCAGGTCGGTCGGGCCGCCCGTGGCCCAATGCCAGATGTGATGGGCATCGCACCACTCGTCAGGTCGATCGCAGCCCGGGAAGCCACACCCGCGATCGCGCAACCGCAGCGCTCGGCGTTGCGCGCGTGACACGACCCGGGTCGAACGGCCGAGATCGAGCACTTCGGACCTCCCGGCCATCACCGTACGGAACACGGAAGCGTCGCACGCCAGGCGCAGCGCCGTCGCCTGGGCGATCGGGCCCAGCTGTTCGAGCTCGCGCCGGGTCTCGTGCAGACTGTGGTTCTCGCCACCCATGAGCGTGTCGAAATCGATGACGAGGCCCGCCGAGATCTCGGGACGCGCCCCTGCGGCGCCGCCGAGGAACGCTGCGGCGATCTGGACGAGGTTGTCGGCGTTGCGCTGACCACCGGTGCGGCCGTCGGCTTCGCGGTCGGCGGAGTCAGGTCCACTGGCGGTCGCGAGGGCGTTGAGCAACGTCTCCCCACCGTCGAGGTCGAGCTCGCCGTCGATGCGTACCGTGTCGAACCCGGTCTTCGATGCGTGGAGGTACCGGCGCTCGTGGACTGCGTACGCGTCTTCGTTCGACATGGCGTCGTCCGCCAGTGAGCGCCATTTCCGCGCGACGGTGACGAAGTCGTCCGCGTTCAACGCCTCCGCGGCCGTGAGCAACGCGTCCTCACCTTCGGGATAGAGGTCTTCGCGGTTCCGGGTGACCGTGGCCAGCGTCTCGATCTGCGTGCACGAGATGGCGCCCGAAGCCAGGGCTGCGGCGGTCGTTTCGTGCTCCCGGAGCAGTCGCGCCGCCCGCACCAACCGGGTGGCCTCGGCGCGGGACATCGTCGTGTGGGTGGCAAGCCAGGACGCCGCGCTGACGGCACCGTCC
Source organism: Gemmatimonadales bacterium (assembly GCA_038208205.1). Classification (GTDB taxonomy): domain Bacteria; phylum Gemmatimonadota; class Gemmatimonadetes; order Gemmatimonadales; family Gemmatimonadaceae; genus AG11. Next base: position 1,141 of record JBBQYZ010000768.1, read on the forward strand.
TCAGCCCACAGACCTTCGGCGTCCCACTGCCCCACTGTTCGGAGCATCTCGGCGTGGGCCCGTTCGGCGATGCGCGCGAGGTCGACGACCCGCGCCGACTGGGCGGCGCCCGGCCACCCGGCGTGGAACTCCCGCCCGAGGTCACGCAGCCCTTCGTCGATACGTTCGACCGGCTCAAACCCAAACATACGTTCGATTCTCCGGGATCGGTACCCGGACGTCAAGCCCCAATTCGGGAAATCCCCGCGATCACCCAAAGAGCCACTCGACGCCCTGCATCGCCCGGTATCCCAGATAGACGGCGAGCGCCGCCGCGAGCAGCCACAGGTGCCACGGGATCGGCGGCAGCGTCTCGTCGTCGTCCGCGTGCGGCACCGGGTCCGTGCCGCGGGCGCGTCCGACATCGACCACGCGCCCGCACGACGGGCACGTGCCGTCGGTCTTCACCGTCGACGGTGAGAGGAAACGGTCGCACGCATCGCACCAGGGCACCTGCCCATTGCAGCACGCCGGCACCCGCGAGCGCGCCGCTGCACGAGGTGCCCCGGGTCTCGGACGATGTCCAGCGAACGCGTCGCGCAGCCGGTCGTGGTCCTCTTGGATGATTCGGACCGGCTCCCCGAGGATGGAGGCGGTCCAGGTGGTCGTGTCGCTCACGCTCGTACCGACCGGATAGATGAACTGCAGCTTCGTCCAGCACCCGAGCGCGGTGGACTGGTCGCACGTGTAGTCGCCGGGGATGGGGATCTCCCAGGTGACCCATTGACCGTTGTAGTTCGGCGATCCCGAGTTGCTGACATTGGTGATCTTGCACCCGGACTGGGTCGCCGCGAAG
>JBBQYZ010000769.1:0-1974 GCA_038208205.1 Gemmatimonadales bacterium
CCTCGTGCGAACCTGGGGGTCTTCTGGTTCGGAACCTCTACTCGGTGATCAGCTCCGGCACCGAGCGGACTACAGTCGCCGGTTCCCAACAGTCCTTACTGGCGCGGGCGCGGGCTCGACCAGACCTTGTCCGCGCGGTGGTAACGCGCGTCAAGCGCGAAGGGATACGTGCGACCCGGCGAGCCGTCGAGCGCAAGCTGGCCGAGGAGCGGCCCATGGGCTATAGCTCGGCAGGGCGCGTCATCGAAGTCGGGGAGCATGTCATGGGCATCTCGCCCGGAGACGTGGTCGCGTGTGCCGGCGCCGGCCACGCCAACCACGCCGAGATCGTGAGCGTGCCTGCAAACCTGTGTGTTGCAGTTCCCGACAGCGTTTCTTCCGCCGCAGCTGCCATGACCACCATCGCGGCGATCGGACTGCACGGCATCCGGGTCGCAGACGTCAGGGTAGGAGATCGTGTAGCGGTTATCGGCTGTGGACTGGTTGGACAGCTGGTGTGTCGGCTGCTCATGAGTACTGGCGCGGACGTATTTGCGCTGGATCTGGATGCCGCCCGGTGCGAGGCTGCCCGCAGAGCGGGCGTAGACCAGGCGATGGTCGTTGAAAAAGAGACGGCCAGCCGCATTCGAGCGATGACCGCAGGCGTCGGCGTTGACCATGCGATCATCACAGCCGCTTCTGGATCGAACGCCGCGCTGTTGCTCGCCGCCGACATCGCGAGGGATAAGGGCTCCGTGGTCGTGGTCGGCGACGTGCCTGTCGAGATACCCCGGGCACCGATGTACCGCAAGGAATTGTCCCTTACCGTCTCACGGTCCTATGGTCCGGGACGCTACGACTCCGAGTATGAGGAGCGCGGACTTGACTATCCAATTGGCTACGTGCGATGGACCGAGCAGCGCAATATGCAGGCGATCCTCAGCCTCCAGGCGCGTGGACGCCTCCGTCTGGATGATCTGATCGACGAAGTTGTACCCGTCGGACGCGCCGAGGACGCCTACGCACGACTCTTGGCGCCGCCAGAGCAGCGCCCCGTCGGTGCGATCGTCCTCTCCTACGATGAGGGACCGTCGACGGATGGAGCCCCCGCGAGCATAAGCTTGGAGTTGGAGGTTCCCCCAGCTCCTCCGGGTCGCAGCTTGACGTCTGGCGTTGTCCGCGTTGGCCTCGTAGGCCCCGGCGGCTTTGCGACTCAAGTCCTGGTGCCTGGTCTCCAAGCAGCGGGGGCTCGACTGCAGGTTGTCGGTGGCGGCAGCGGGCCATCAGCGGCCGCGGCGCAGCGTCTTGGGTTCGAGCGAGTCGCCGATAGTGAGCGGGCAGTCTTGGAGGCGGATGACGTAGACGCAGTGGTCATCGCGACACGCCATGGATCTCACGCCCGCCTGACCATCGATGCGCTGCGGGCGGGCAAGCACGTCTTTTGCGAAAAGCCGCTGGTTCTCGACCAAGAGGAGCTCCAGGCAGTGCTGGAGCAGGCGGCAGAAGCCGAGCGAGTGCTCGCCGTGGGCTTCAACCGCCGATTTGCCCCGATGTTCGGTCAAATCAGTGACTTCGTGCGCTCGACTGGCTCCCGCCTCACGCTCGTGTATCGCGTGAGCGCCGGTCGCGTCCCTGCGGATGCGTGGGTCCATGACCTCTCGCAGGGAGGGGGGCGGGCTCTTGGAGAGGCGTGCCACTTTGTCGACACCCTTGCCGCGCTCGCCGCCTCGCCTGTGACTGCTGTGGCCGCCGTTGGGCACGGCCATCCCGATCTTCCCTTGCAGGCGCGCGACAACCTGGTCGTCAGTCTCGAGTTTGCGGACGGCTCGGTTGGGGCCATCGTCTACGTCGCAGATGGCTCCGGCCGTCTTCCCAAGGAACGGCTCGAGGCATTCTGCGGTACGCGCACGGCCATACTGGACGACTTCGTCGGCCTAGAACTCCACGACGAGCATGAAACGCGACGCGAGCAGGCAAGCACACAAGACAAAGGTC
>JBBQYZ010000770.1:0-1972 GCA_038208205.1 Gemmatimonadales bacterium
GAGACAACCCCATCTCCCGTTCCGGTTGAAATCCGATCACTCGTTCTGGACGAATCCGATCGCCCATTCCGGGGTTTCGTAACGCCCTGACGGAGCCGCGCGCGGCGGCGTGAGGAGGCGAACCTCGCATCTTGGCCAGACAAAGGAGGAGGGATGCAAGTGCCCCCGACCCCGATCCGTGAGCGCAGGATCGACGCCTTATGGTTGCACCCGCCCCCGGCTGCATCCACACGCCGCGTGGCGCCTACTCGGCAGATTCCCCGGCGAGGACCCGGAAGGCCGACGGCGCAGTCCCGTCGTCGAGCCTTCGCCGTATCGCCGCGGCGCATTGCTCGGGGCTGAGTTGCGAGGTATCGACCTCGAGGTCGTAGATGCCGGGGACGTGGACCGCCGCCTGCCACCGGGCGACCGGAGCGGGAATCGGATCGCTCGCCGATGCGACGGCGTAGTTGCCTTCGCGCCCGGCCTGGGCCGCCTTGCGCCGCTCCATGATCACCTCGATCGGGCAGCGAACCCCGACGAAGAGGACCGACGATCCCAGAAGACGCCGGGCGCAGTCCGCGAGGACCTTCGGGTCGTGGTGGCCGACATCGACCACGACGTTCACGCCGGCCCTGCTGTGCGCCGCGATCGACTCGTACATCGCCGCGTACAGCGCCGGAACCAGAGGGGCGAGCTCGTGGTCCTCTTCGCCGGGGCGGAGGCCCATCCCTGGCCGGTAGCGCGGCGGCGTGACGTGACGCACGAACACGTCGACGCCGAGGTTCATCCAGAGACCGGCGAACGTGTCCTGTATCGCGGTCACGATGCTCGACTTCCCCGATCGCGGGGCGCCGTTCAGGATGACAACCTGGCCCGCTGTCATTCCGACCTCGGCCGCATTCTCCGCGTCGGGTTCGCTCGTGGCAGATCTCAAACGTGCAGCGGCGCGACGATCAGAGACGGACCACCGTCAATCCCGGGACCGAGTCGTAGTCAGCATCGTGGGCGACCACGGGGTACCCGTAAGCGAGAGCGGTCGCCGCGATCCAGGAGTCGTTCACGGGCATGCGACGCCCCGAGTCCCGCAGAGCGATGCGCAATTCGGCCCATGCTGTCGCGACGGCGTCGTCGATCGGTAACGGCTCGAGGCTTTCGGCGCCGTGCAAAGTCGTCAGCCTTCGGGCCCTCGATGCAGCATCGCCGGCTACGAGCACGCCGACGCGCAGTTCGGCGATCGTGACGACCGAGACAGCCAGCTCGCCGGGGGGCTCACCGCGGAGCGGCCGTCCGACCCCCCCCGCGATGAAGAGCGAGGTATCCGCGACGCCCACCGTCCCGCGCATCATTTGGGAAGGTCGATGTCGTCGGTCGTGTCCGGCATGAGTTCCGCGAGATCGCGCGATAGGCCGGCGTCAGCTCTACGCACCTTCTTGATGAACGCTTCCCACGCCATGGTGTGCGGCCGGGCCAGAGGGACCAATTCGGCCACTGGACGCCCATGCACCGTCACCCGCAGGCGTTCGCCGCGCTCGATCCGGCGGAGCACAGCGCTGACGTTGTTGCGCAACTCGCGGACTGAAACGTCTGCCATGCAAGCATCGTAGCATATGTTCTACGAGCGCGTGCGCTCACTCGCCGGGTGGGGTCCGAGCCGGGGCCGAAGCGCTACAGCGTGACGTGTCTCGCGAACACGTTCACCCGGGGGTTCATCCAGATGCCGGCGTAGTCCTCTCGACGTACAGCCAATAGCGTGGATATCTCAAGCGTCGTCAAACAAGCGCGGCCCGGCGCGCAGAGTGGGAGGCATGCAGGACGCGCAGATCCGCGAGCTCGTCACCGCGTACATCACCGCCGTCGGCGAGAGGCGCCTCGAGGCGCTCCCGCCGCTTCTCGACCCGGACGCCGAGTTAAGCCTCGGGGACACCAGGCTTCGCGGAGCCGATGCCTTCGTGGGAGCGTTCACGCGGCTCCTGCCGATCATCGTGCGCAA
>JBBQYZ010000771.1:0-1970 GCA_038208205.1 Gemmatimonadales bacterium
GTGGGATCGACTCGCCGTACTCGATCACGAGCGTCAGGTCGACCGCCGCCTCGCGCTCGCCGACCTCGACCGAGACGCCCTGCGTGCGCTCGTCGCCGATGCCCACGCGCTGCGTGACCGCGCCGAGCGCGCGGGTCGCGCCGCCACCGAGCGCGTAGACGCCGGGCACCTCGTGAGCGGCGATGCTGGCCACCTTGGTCACGACAAGGTCGGCGATCGTCGTCGTGCCGTGCTCGCTCTGCAGCGCCGAGGCCGCCCCTTTCGTCGCGGGAGCGGGCGTTTTCGCCCGGCTGGAAGCTGTCGTCTCCTCCGCCATCGTTCCTCCTCTGTATGAATCAGCGTGTCGATACATCTTATTTAGAACCGGCGCCGCGCTGAAAGTTCCGCGGTTTCATGAACGAGAAATCCGAGCTGGTTCAACAAGCTCATCAGTGGTCCAGTGGGAGTCGAACGTCCTCGACGAGGACGTTGACCTCCAGGGCGACGAGGCCGGTCATCTGGATGAGCCGCTCCACAATGTTGCTGCGGAGCGCTTCCACCAAAGTCGGGAGGTGGAGCCCATACTCGACGGTGATTCTCAGCTCGACGACGACTCCCCGCTCGGAGACGGTGATCTGGATTCCGCTGGTCGTTCCACCGAGGAACCGGCCGCGCACCGTCTCAGCTGCGCCGACGGAGGGCTGGACTGCCGGAAAGTCGCGCAAGCTCAGCGCGGCGATCCTCGCGAGGACGGAATCGGCGATCCTCGTACTGCCACGCTCCTGCTGAAGAAGCGCGTGTCGAACGAGCTGAGGGACGACCTGCTCGAGGGGGACGGGCAGCGACGGTAGCGAGCTCTGCGCGCGGATGCCGCGCATGACCGCCTGCACGATCCGGTACGGGGCCCTCATCTGCTCGCGCGCCAGTTCGCGCACCCGACCCCAAAGCTCCTCGAGCTCGCCCAGCGTCTCCTGGCAGTGCGAGCAACTCACCTGATGCTCGGGATCCGCAGGCGCGAGGTTGTCGGCAACCTGTTCGACCAGTGCAGCAAGCCAAGTGCCGCAGGGAAGCCTCGCACCGGCGTCGACGTTCATCGCCACTGCCTCATAGCAGCAATGAGCTCCAGGCGGGCACGGTGGATCCGCCCCTTCACCGCCGGCACGGTCACCTCGAGCACATGGGCGATCTCCTCGTACGAGAGGCCTTCGAACTCGCGCAGCACGAGCGGCGCGCGTTGCGCCGGCGTGAGCCCAACGAGTGCCGCCTTCAGCGCTTCCAGCTCGGCGTGTGTCTCGACGACCTCCCTCGGACCCGCTGCACGCACGTCGTTTCGCTCCGCAAATGCCTCCGCCCGCCGCGAACGCAGCACGTTGAGACACCGATTGGTGACGATCCGTACCAGCCAGGTCGAGAAGGAGCTTTCCGCGCGGAAACGCGGCAGGGCCAACCAGCACTGCAAGAAGGCGTCCTGCGCCGCATCCTCGGCATCGGGTGAATTCGCGAGCATGCGGAGTGCTATGCGGTAGATCCGCGTTCGATGACGGCGCACCAGCTCCTCGAAGGCGTAAAGATCCCCCAGCTGCGCGGCCCGAACGAGGTGGACGTCGTCTGTCTTCAGAACCATGGGATCTCTTGCTGGGCGGCGGGAGACGAGAGTGCTCGACCCTAACCTGCGAGAGCTCACGCCCGATCCTACGATCTCGAGGGAGCTGCGCCGCAACGCGTCGACCCGCAGTCATGCGGTCGTGTATCGGGCAACGACGGCGCGGTGGCACGCGGAGCGACGTGCAAGCCGTCCGAAGGTTTCGAAGCTCGCCGCGAACGACGCGCTGCGCGACTACGTGCAGGAGCGCCTCGCCGGCACGATCGCCAAACCCGGCGGCGGCTTGGTGCCGGGACCTGATGTGCGCTTTATCGGTCGGCGGCATGGTCGCCGTCAGGACCGCCGGTGGGCGAAATCGTGGAGCCCCGAGCAGATCTCGAACCGGCTT
>JBBQYZ010000772.1:0-1964 GCA_038208205.1 Gemmatimonadales bacterium
CGGAGATGACGGACGACTTCGCGCTCGAGATCGACGGTGGGCGCCATCCGGTGGTCGAGCGGATGATGCCCCGGGAGCAGTTCATCCCGAACGACACACGACTGATCGCCGGGGCACGGCTGATCATTCTCACGGGCCCGAACATGGCGGGCAAATCGACGATCCTGCGCCAGATCGGGCTGATCGTACTGATCGCGCAGGTAGGCAGCTTCGTGCCGGCCGCGCATGCGCGGATCGGCATCGTCGACCGGGTGTTCACGCGCGTGGGGGCGAGCGACAACCTGGTGCGCGGGCAGAGCACGTTCATGGTGGAGATGTCGGAGACGAGCGCGATCCTGCACACCGCGACGCGGCGGAGCCTCGTGCTTCTCGACGAGATCGGCCGCGGCACCTCCACCTATGACGGGGTGTCGATCGCGTGGGCGGTGAGCGAGCATCTCCACAACGTCACGGGCTGCAAGGCGGTGTTCGCCACGCACTACCACGAGCTGACCGAGCTCACGGACGAGCTCCCCGCGGTGCGCAACTACAACGTGGTGGTGCGCGAGGTCGGCGACCAGGTGCTCTTCCTCCACACGCTGCGCCCGGGTGGCGCGGACCGGTCGTACGGGATCGAGGTTGGCCGACTGGCGGGGCTCCCCACGACGGTGTTGAGGCGGGCGCGTGCGCTGCTGCGGGAGCTCGAGGGCAAGCGGGAGGTGGGACTCGCGAGACGCGGAGCGTCGGACGGGCAGTCGCCAGCTCTCGGGCGCCAGCCGCCGGGTGAACAGTTAGGGCTATTCGCGGCGCCGCATCCGGTGGTGGAGCAGTTACGAGCGGTGGACGTGAACAACATGACGCCGCTGGAGGCTCTGCAACTGCTGGCGGCGCTCGCGCGCGAGGCGGCGGAGGGGCAGTCGTAGAGCGCAGGCAACCTTCTCCTCATCCCTCGCCTCTCACCGCTCGCAACGACTCCCCCACCGCTGCCGCGCTCCAGGCGAGGGCGGCGGGGAAGATCAATGTGAGAACGACGAGCATCACCGGTGGAGCGTGGAGCACGCGACCGAGTGTGAGGAGGAGCACGGCGGCGGGTCCCTGGCTGGCGGTCCAGAGGAGGAGCGCCGCCCATGCGAGGGTCGCGGCGAGAGCCGCCGTCCATGCACCGCCCACTCCTCGCTCATGGGTGAGCACGTCCCAGGCGAGCCCGATCAGCGGCACCGCCAGCCAGCCGAACACCGCCGTCCCCACGACGAACGCCAGGGTGAGGAGCACGGAGCGCAGCCTGGTACGCGCGGTCACCTGTCCGGCTCGAAGGTGAGCGTCGATATGACCTGCGCTGCTCTCAGTGCGGCCTCGCTTCGCGGAAAGATCAGCGGGTCGAGCTCGCCGGCCAGCCAGCGCGGGAGGCGGTCCGTGTAGCGGCTGCTCACGGGATTCCCCGACTGCCCGCCGGGGTACGTCCCCCATGCGTGCACGTCCGGGCCGAGCTCGACCACCATTCGCCAGCTCGCACCGTGCGTCCCCGCGCCGCTCGACGGATTCAGCGTCTGCGGGCCGCCTTGCATCGGCAGATCGAGCGCGGAGAGCGCGGGCAACTGCAGGAGATGATAGATGTTCGCGTGGCGGATGCGGCTCCAGCGCCAGCTGCCCCCGTCGGGCGCTCCGTACTGACGCTTCGCCGACGCCAGCGCGCTCCGGAGGCTGGCCGAGAGAATGTCGTCGCGCCGCTCGAGCTGCGGCGTGCGCCGGTCGTCCCACCAGATGCTCGCCGGCTGCTCCAACAGCGCCGCGAGCGTCGCGCTCCCGGGTGTGGCGACGCGCGCTGCCGTGCCGGGATCGACGAGCTCGTCCCAGGTGCCGTCGGCGAGCGCGCTCATCGCCAGCTCGAAGAGGATGGCGCGCTCGTTGTCGCGCGTGTAGCGTCGGTCCCATTCGGCGAGCAGCCGCGCCGCCTCGCGAAGTCCGGCATCGCCGCGCCCGAGACT
>JBBQYZ010000773.1:0-1964 GCA_038208205.1 Gemmatimonadales bacterium
GCGCGCCAGGAGTTCGTGCGTGCCCGACGACAGCTCGAGGCGCTCGATCGCGAGCGGCGCCTGCACGACGAGCTCGATCGCGCCTTCACCGATCTACGAACGGACCTGAACGTCGCGCTACGTCCGGAGATCGGGGAGATCGCGAGCGCGTTCCTGACCGACCTGACCGATGCGCGCTATGACGAGCTGGAGCTCGACGACAGCTACAACCTCACGCTCCTCGAGGACGCGGTGCCGAAACCCCTCATCTCCGGCGGCGAGCAGGACATCGCCAATCTCTGCCTGCGCCTCGCGATCTCGCAGATGATCGCCGAGCGCGCGGGGCAGAGTTTTTCACTGCTGATCCTCGACGAGGTGTTCGGTTCGCTCGACGAATCGCGGCGCCAGAACGTCGTGGAGTTGCTGCGCGGACTGCACGACCGGTTCGAACAGGTCATCATCATCACGCACGTCGAACAGGTCCGTGAGGGGCTCGACCGCGTCATCAGCGTTCGGTACGACGAGGAGACGAGGAGCTCTGTCGTGGGCCACGTCGAGCCAGCGGCAATCGAAGAAGGCGAACTGTTTGCCGCGGCAGGCGACTGATGGCCATCGTCAGGAACTGGCGTACGCAGCCGAGAATCGAGGGCCCGTTCCGGGCGCGCGTCGAGGATATCCCGGCGCTGAATGTCGTATTCAGTGATGCGTTCACTGAACGGTATCGTCGCGACGGCATGGTGGGTGTGCGCGTGCCGCACCTCAACCCAAAGGTCTGGCGTTACGCGATCGACGACGCGGATGACGGGGCAATGGTGTGGCGCGATGGCGGAGCGCGTGGCGACATCGTTGCGTTCAACATGGTGCACCACTCCGACGCGGAAGGCTGGATGGGTCCACTCGTCGTGCGCACGGACCTTCAGGGCCACGGGGCGGGAAGGGAAGTGGTCGAGCGTGGCATTGCGTGGCTGCGCGAGAGCGGCGCGCGCGTCATCGGGTTGGAGACCATGCCGCGCACGATGGACAACATCGGCTTCTACTCCGGGCTGGGGTTTGTCCCGAGCCGGCTGACGATCACACTCACGCTCGATGCCAATAGCTCCGACGAACCCGCGCAGCTGCTCGGGCGCACGAGCATGCAGGAGCGGGAAGAGGAGATGTCAGCCATTCGCGCGCTCGTCGCGCGGATCGCGCCTGGCTACGATTTCACGCGCGAGATCGACCTCACCGACTCACTCGCGCTCGGCGACACCGTGCTGTTCAAGCAGAAGGGTGAGCTCGTGGGCTTCGCGCTTTGCCACACGACGCCGTTGGTCGAGGGGCGATCGCGGGATGAGCTGCGTGTACTCAAGCTGGTGCTGGCGAGCGAGGGGTTGCTGGAAATCGCGCTTGCGGGGCTGCGCGACTTTGCGAAGCGCAGCGGAACGCGGCGCGTGGCGCTGCGGGTGCAGGGGGAATACGACGACATCTACCAGCGGATGATCGCCATGGGCGCGCGGGTGCGCTGGACGGATCTGCGCATGGCGCTTGCCGGCTTCCAGGAGGCGCGTCCCGCCGGGGCCGTGCTCCTGTCGAACTGGGAGATATAGGCGACCACTGCTTCCATAGCGTCGCCTGCTTACCGCAGCGCCTTCGCCGTCGTCGGTGATGTCTCGAGCCGAGGCTCGGCCAGCAGCGTGTCGATGTCCCGGCAGGCACCGCCCACGTAGGTCCACGCAAGGTCGACCTCAGTGGCGACGCACCACGCGTGATCGCTCGGCCACCAGAGGTTTGCCGACCGGTGGCGGAACGGGATTGGCGAGAGGCTCGTCATGGCGCCCTCGACCGGCCCGGTGAAAACGTGGTATCGCCGGTGGGGCAGGTCCAGCGACGGTCGGACGGTCGGCGGGACCACGGAGTCACCCCATCCCTCCCAGACCGCGAAGAAGCACCGGTCGGGCGTGGTCGTCGCACCCCGCAGAGCGAGCGTGTTCGCTGGTGCTGGAACC
>JBBQYZ010000774.1:0-1957 GCA_038208205.1 Gemmatimonadales bacterium
GATGTCCTTCAGGTAGAACTCCGGCGAGCCGTCCGACGTGGCGGCATTGCTCGGCGAGGCAACGACGCCGTACCCATGCGTGTAGATGATGTGGCGGTTCACGAATGACTGGCTGGGCAGGTCGGCGCTGTTGAGCCCACGCGCCGCGATCAGCACCTGACGGGTCTCGTTGTTCACCAGGTAGCGGTCGACGTCGACGTCGCCCATCTGGTAGTAGGTCTGCAGGTTCTGCAGCGAGTCGTAGGTATCCTGGATGATTCCCGGGTCCCACAACCGCGCGTTGGTGATGGTCCCCTTGTTGCTGTCGACGACGGCGTTCGCTTCCGCCGGCGGGAGCTGGTTGAACGTCTTGAAGCCGAAGTCGTCGGTGTTGACCTTCTCGAGACCGAAGGCGTCACGCGTGGCTCGGATGTTGCGGTTGATGTACGGCGCCTCGGCTTGGAACTCGTTCGGCCCGACGCGGAACTGCTGGATCGCCGCCGGGTAGATCGTGCCGATCACGATCGAGACGAAACCCCAGAGGCCGACCGCGATGATCGGCAGGACCCAGCCACGGCGCTGAATGTTCCAGATGAACAGCGCGGCGGCGAAGAACGAGATGACGATCAGCAGGTTGAGCGCGGGAAGCTGCGCCTTGACGTCGGTATAGCTCGCGCCCTCGACTACGCCGCGGCTCGAGAAGTTGAGCTCGAAACGGCCGAGGTAGTACTGCGCCGTCTTCACCAGCGCCATCACCGCGAGGATCACCGACAGGTGCGCCTTCACCTGTGGTGTGACGCGTTGGAAGGGGCTCTGGAACCGGATACCGCCGTTGAGGTAGTGCGCGACCGCGGTGACGATGAGCACGATCACCAGGCCGGCGAACAGCCACTCGGCGATGAACTTCAGGAACGGGAGCTGGAAGACGTAGAAGCCGATGTCCTTGTGGAACTGCGGGTCCTTGACGCCGAACTTGGTGCTGTGCGTGAAGAGCACCCACTGCTGCCACTGGGACGAGACGCCGATACCGGCGATCAACGCGAAGAAGACTGACACGCCGATACGGATCCGTCCCGTGTACGGACCCGCCACTTGCTGATAGCGCGCGATGAGCTCGTCTTCGGGACCCATCGAGCGGTACTTCGGTGCCAACCGATCGGCGATCAACAGGTTGACGTACATGATCACGAAGAACGCGACCGTGAACACGAGCGCGGGGGCGACCTTGGCCGCGAGCAGGCTGCTCCACGTGCTGCCCTGGCCGAGTGAGTCGAACCAGAGGAAGTCGGTGTAGAAGCCCGCGAGCCCGCGCAGGCTGAACGCCAGCACGAGAAACGCCACGACCGCGCCGATAATCCAGCCACGGAGACGGAATCGGCGTCGGGGCTCAGCCGTGGGGACGCGCATCGGAGGCGCAGCCTAGGTTCCCGAAACCGTCCCGGGGCCGCGCGTGGTCACTCGCCCGAACTCTCGCCGCGCTTGCCGCTCTCGGGCGCTAGCAGCGAGTCAGGTCGCGAGCACGACGAGACACCGACAGCCCGGGTGCGCGGGCGGATACAGCTGCCCGGTGGGGAAGTCGTCGCCGCGTGTCGTCGGCTCGAGCGCGTTGTCGTCGCAGTCGGGGCACTTCCCGACCCGCGCCGCCAACCAACGCAGCTGGGCTCCTTCGGGTGCGGCGTCGTATGCGCCACGAGAGTACGCGGCTGCGAGTGCGTCGCCGAGCACGTCTTCGAGGTCTTGTCCCCGCCATTCGCGATACCGGGCGCCGAGGCGCTGGGCGATCGCGATCTCCACGTCGGCCGGCGACTTGGCGTCGATCGACTCGAGCGAGCTGTCGAGGCGGGTGCGGAGCGGCGTCACCACCGTGGTCGCCAGCTCGGTGAGGAGCGCTCCGGGCACGGCCACCGGGGCGTCGCCCGTGCCGGCCGGCATGGTCGCCGCGCCGGCCGCATACGCCAGGTCGACGGACGCCTGAAGC
>JBBQYZ010000775.1:0-1949 GCA_038208205.1 Gemmatimonadales bacterium
CGAAGATCGAGCCCCTCAGGGCTGTTAAACGAGCCGTAGTTGCCGAAGCCGGCGACGTATTGGGGGTCGTCCGGGTTCACGAATGGCAGGCCGAGAATGAACTGGTTGCGGTCGTCGATGACCTTGGCCGAAAAGCGCACGTAGCCGTTCGGGAGGAGCCGCGTCAGGTTCCCCTTCACCTGGCCGCCGCGGATGCCGGGGAAGCCTGGATCGCGCACCCCGTGGTCGTAGCGGTAGAAGCCACCGACGTTGAACCGCCAGTCTTCGCCGAGCGGACCATTGGCGTTGAGGTCGTAGCGCGCGAGTCCCTGGGTGCCTCCGGTTGCCCGCATGGTCCCGGCGAATTGGTCGCCGCCGGTCTTGTTGATGAAGTTGATGATGGCGCCCGGGGTGTTGGACCCGAAGAGTGCGGAAGCACCACCACGCACGACCTCCATCCGGTCGAGGCTCTCATCGGCCCGGAAGAGGTTGTCGGCGTTCATGAAGAACGTATGCATCGTCGGGAAGACGGGCATCCCGTCCTCCATGAACATCACGTACTCGACGCCGAGGACACCACGCATGGTGATGTTCTCGTTGACCTCGCCGCCCGAGCTCTCCACGCGTGTGAAGCCCGGGACGTAGCGGAGCATCTCGGTCGTGCTCCGTGGCGCCGACTCCCGGATCACCTGGGGAGTGAGCGTGGTCACGGCGACGCTGGACTGCAGGTTCATCCTGGGCGACTGCGTTCCCGTGACGACCATCGCCTGGAGTTGCAGCGGGTCCTTGACCAGCGTGAAGTTCTGCGTCGCGCGCTGGTCCGCGGTCACCGTGACGCTCGCCGATTCGGGGCGGAAGCCGATCAGCCGCGAGCGAAGCAGGCGGGTTCCCACCGGGACCTTCGCCAGGACGTACTCCCCGTTCGCCCGGGTCTGGGTGCCGACGGTGGTTCGATCGACGTACACCTCGGCGCCAGCGATCGGCGCCCCCTGCTCGTCGGTCACCCTCCCGCCGACGGTGCCGGTCGCGGCCTCCTCCTGAGAGGCCGCGGTGGAGAGCGGAGCGACGAGCATCACGAGGAGCGATGCCACCGCCAGCGTGACGCGGCCAGAGGAAGGATGTCGAACCGAACGTGATCTCCAGATCATAACGGTGTCCTCCAGTGTCAGTGGTTGCGCGAACGACCTCAGCTCATGCACGGACGGCGAGCGCTGCGACGCGCATTGCAGCCGCGCGTCGCACGACACCGTATGGGGACCGGACGGATGTTGGGAGTGGCAGCGAGCGCGCGTCGCGCCGCAGCAGGAGATTGCGGCGGCCCGATCACTCACCAGGCGCACGATCACCGCAGACGAGCGGCATACCGGCCTGAACGAAGTCACAGCGCGATCCGGCATTCGAGTTGCCGGCCGGAACGACGGGGGCCGGTCGGCACTACTTTTTATAGCGCGTGCACTCGGCGCGCAAGTGGGCCACTCGGGAGAGGAGGGTCCGTTCCTACCCCTTTACCGCGCCCGCCGTGAGCCCTTGCACGATGCGCCGCTGGAAGAAGAGCACCATGACCGCGACCGGCAGCGTCGCGACGACGGCCGCGGCCAGCACCTGTCCCCACGGGATCTGGTACTGCCCACGAAAGAGGGCGATCACCACCGGCACCGTCTGTCGCTCCGGCCCCAATGTGAACGAGAGGGCGAAGAGGAATTCGTTCCAGCAGTAGATGAAGGTGAGGATCGCGGTGGTGGCGAGGCCCGGGGCGGCCAGAGGGATGATCACCCGCACGAAGCTCTGCCAGCGGCTGGCGCCGTCGACGAGGGCGGCTTCTTCCAGATCGTAGGGAAGCTGGCGGAAGAATCCCACCAGAAGCCAGACCGTCAACGGCATCGCGAAGGTGAGATACGGCAGAATCAATCCGGGATAGGTATTGATCAGCCGGAGGGTGCGGAGAAGGAGGTAGAGCGGGCTCACGATCG
>JBBQYZ010000776.1:0-1938 GCA_038208205.1 Gemmatimonadales bacterium
GAGTGGGCGGGCGGTGCTACAGGCGGTCGGGATCCCGGTACTGCAGGGGCAGCTCGACCACGAAGGTAGAACCCTCGCCGAGCGACGAGTCGACGGTGATCTCACCACCCAGCAGTCGCGCCAGACGCCGCGCCAGCGAGAGCCCGAGCCCCGACCCGCCGAAGCGGCGCGTGCTCGAGCCGTCCACCTGGCGGAACTCGTCGAACACCGTCTGCTGCATCGCGCCCGGAATGCCGATTCCCGTGTCCTGTACGCGGTACATGGCGCGCCCATTGCGCGCCTCGACCGACAGGCGGATCTCGCCACTGCCCGTGAACTTGTAGGCGTTGCTCAGCAGCGCGATGAGCATCTTGCTGATCTTCCGCCGGTCGCTGAGCATGAACGTCGCGCTCTCCGGCTCGATCACCCGGAGCGCGACCTGCTCGGGCCGCCCGCGCGTCGAGGTGACGGCCTCGCGCAACGGGTCGCGGATGTCGAAGGTGGTGGCGGCCACCTCGAGCCCCCCGCGCTTGAGCGTCGTGAGCTCGAGCAGGTCGCCGATGAGGTCGAGCAGGTGCTGGCTGCTCGTTTTCACCTGCGCGAGCGTCTTCCGCTGCTCCGCGGTCACGGGGCCGATCAGCCCCTCCTCCATCAGCGCCAGGTAGCCCATCACGGCGGTGAGCGGGGTGCGGAGCTCGTGCGAGATGTTCGCCAGGAACTCGTCCTTCACCCGTCGCGCCTCGAGGATCGTCGAGTACTGTCGCTCGAGCTCCGCGTTCGTCTCGACCAGTGCGGCGTTCGCGCGCCGCAGGTCGTCGATCAGTCGTGCCTTCTGCGCCGTGGCGGCCATCTGGTCCGCCACCATGCGCAACAGTGCCCTGGTATCGGGGCTGATCGCGCCGGCCGTCTCGAAGTAGAAGGCGACGGCGCCCAGCACCCCCTCGCCCGTCTGCAGCGGCAGGGCGACGATGGCCCGAAATCCCAGCTCGTTGGCGACTTCGGCCCAGTCCTCCAGCGACCCGTCGGCCAACACGTCGGGCACTTCGATTACCCGCCGCTCGGCCGCCGCTTCGCCACTCGGGCCGAAGCCGAGCCGCACGCGCATCTCCCCGAGGAAGGGAGCAAAGCGCTCGGGCCAGTTGTGCACGGCGGCGAGCCGCATCAGCTCGGACGCACCGTCCACGAGGTAGACACAGGCGAACGAGGCGCCGACCAGCGGGCTGACCCGGTCCAGGGCGAACTGAAAGACCTCCTCCGGCCGGTCAGCCGTGAGGAAGGCGTGCACGATCTCGCGAACGGCCATCAGCTCGCGCAGGCCGGCTTCGCTGCTTTCCGGGCCGGTGCGCAGGCGCTCGCTCGTAGTCGGAGTCACCTTGGTCACGCTGCCAATATGGTGCGGTGCGGGGCAAGCAACCAGATGCGCAGAACTGTAAGTGCCCGCGACCGCTGGAGTTGCCGCTCCGAACTGCGGCCCGGAGTCAGCCCCGCCGCTTCGGCGGCGACGTCAGCGTCCGGACCTCGACCCGGTGCACGAGCACGTTCGCCGGCGTCGACACGAGATACGCCACCGCGTCCGCCACATCCTCCGACGCGAGCTTCCACTCGTCAGACGCCGTCACGGTGTTGTCGTTGAATGCGGTCGCGACCGAGCCAGGCATGACGACGCTCACCTTGACCCCGCGCTCGCGCGTCTCGAGCATGAGCGACTCCGCCCACGACGTCACGAACGCCTTCGTCGCGCCGTAGCACGTGCCGCC
This sequence comes from Gemmatimonadales bacterium, assembly GCA_038208205.1. GTDB lineage: Bacteria > Gemmatimonadota > Gemmatimonadetes > Gemmatimonadales > Gemmatimonadaceae > AG11. The sequence continues at coordinate 1,737 of JBBQYZ010000776.1, forward strand.
GACGAACGCGCTTCGCCCGCCGATCGAGCCGATCGTGCACACGTGGCCGCGCCCGCGCGCCAACATCCCGGGGAGCACGGCGCGCGTGACGCGAAAGAGCGCGTTCACGTTGACGTCGATCATGCGTTGCCATTCCTCCGGCGCCAGCTCGACGAACGGCTTCAGCACACCGATTCCGGCATTGTTGACGAGCAGGTCCACC
>JBBQYZ010000777.1:0-1933 GCA_038208205.1 Gemmatimonadales bacterium
GTGGTCGTGCACATCGGGACGCTCGCCGCCCTGCATCCCGACGACCCCGCATGGCAGCGCAACATCGGGGAGTCGCTCGACAACTGGACGCGGAGGACCGGCTGATGGCGTCGAGCATCGCGTTCAACGACGGCGTCGCCGCCACGCTCTCCAATGGCCGCACCCCGCCCTTCGACCGGTTCTGGGGCGTGCGCCCGGTCTCGATGGCAGTCGCCGACACGGACACCATCCTCGGCACGCAGCGCACCGTGGCGTTCGAGTTCGCGCGCGTGCGCGGCATCTACCTCGAGGTCCGCAACATCCCGAACACGTCGCAGGACATCTGCGACCGGCTCAAGCTGCACTTGGAGACCGGCGGCGCGGCCACTCTGAATACGGGAGATGGTTCGCACGGCCCATTCACTGTCGCGCTCTTCCCTGGCACGCAGGTCGAGGTCGCGGAGATGGACGAGGTCAAGATGGAACTTGCCGTTCGCGTCACACTCATGAATACGACGTTAGGCACGCCCATTCTGATCCAGTACGCGCGATGAGCCCCGCTCCGACGCCGTATCCTGTGGGCGGCGTGGGCACGCCCCTTTACACCGCCGACCTGACCGCCTGGCTCTCCAACCCGGCGTGGGTGCGGACCGGCGACGCGCTCCTGGTCGACGCGTGGGCCGGCCCGAATGTTGTCAGCGCAGTCGCGGCACACCTCGCGTACTGGGGCAACAACCCGGCGACGGAGCAGTCGCCGTTCCTGCGCTCGACGCAAGCGGCCTTCACGATCCCCGGCCTCCCGCCGTCGTCGTTCGTGACGGTGATCGTCAACACGCAGTGGCGGCTCGGCAGCTTCATCGACGGGTTTGTCGGGATGAAGGTGGCCGGCACGCCGTTCGCCCCAGGCGCTGGTCCGACCGGCACACTCACCGCGCCGACCGTGCCGATGGTCGGCTATGGCACGACGGACGTCAGCGGGAACCTCGCGGTGGCATTCGCGTTAGGCAACCTGCACCCGTCGTTCAATCTGAACATTTCATTCGTTGATCTGAACGTCTATCTCGGGTTCGCCGACCCCGACCCGTTCCGCGACATCATCATCGACTCGGCGGTACTGTACCACTCGGAAAACATCCCGGTCAGCATCACGCGCGGTGGTGCCACGTTCGCGCCGAACGAGGAATGGGAAGAAATGCCGTTCCCGGGGAAGACCGCGCCGGTGTACGGCGGTGACCAGATCGTGTCAATGCGTCCCAAGATCACCACGACGTTCATGCTGACCGGCGAGCGCCAGTTTCTGATCTACCGGCCGGGCGGTGCGTGGGCTGATTCGAGCTACGGCCGCACGTACACGCCGGGCGAGATGCGCACGGCGCTCGCAGCGGGGTCGTACCTCTCCGGCGTGCGCTGCATCTGGCAGCGCCTCCGCGGCGACTACATCCAGGTGCGTTTCCCGAAGGCGCTGGTGCGGAGCTACGGCATCGAAGGCCGGGATCTCAATGAGGGCGGGCTCGCCGTGGAGATCGAAGCGAGGCAGGACCTCACGACTGGAACGCCCGGGACCGTTCGCCCCTACCTGATAGACATCCTGCCCTTTGGGGCGACGGTCTAGCCAGTGCTCTACTACCGTCTGAGGGTCCGCAACCGCACCGATACGGCGGACCTGCTCGTGCTGTCGTCCTTTCCCGGCGACGCGAACTGCCTGCTGACCGCCGCGCCGACTGGCGACGGGCAGCGGATCGATCCCATCGAGGGCACGAGTCAGGTCGGGGCGTACACGTGGCGCGCGTGGGACCGGGCCGACACGAGCACGAGCCGCACCATCACCGTGTCGCTCTACGACGCGTTCGCGCGCAACAAAGTGTTGTCGAACAAGGCCATCGGTGAGTCGTCTGCGGACGGCGCGACCTGGACGCCGTTTCACACCGGCTATCTCAACACCCATAAGCTCGAC
>JBBQYZ010000778.1:0-1924 GCA_038208205.1 Gemmatimonadales bacterium
GACGGGAGACGGGCGCGTCGGCGAGCAGCGGCATCGTGGAGGCCCGATGAGTTCCGTGCAGCGTGAGGTGCTGCGCCACGAGGTCACCCTCACCGATGAGGTGGTGCTGCTCGACGGTGACCGGCCCGAGGTCGTTGTCGATGGTCCTCAGGATGAGCCTCAGGCCGTCGCGGCCTTGCGGGCCAGCTGCGTGGTTCACCATGTCCGCGGCCACGAGATCGTCGAGGACGGTGTCGTCGCCCGCCTCCTGTCGACGGAACATCTCCTCGACGACGTCTTTCGCGCTTCGCTCACTCACGACAACACCCTCTCACGCGCGAAGCCGAAACGTCTGCACGTTCACGAGGAGACAATCGGGGAGCCGCGACGCAACTGCACGTGCGGTGCGGTGCGGTGCAATGCCGTCCAGCGTGCGCTCGCCAGCGGGCCTGAAGGCTCTCAATGTTGCACTCCGGGGAGATCGCGGAGTCGCTCTGGTAGCCAGTGGTCATCGGGAGGCGACATCGATCCCACCTGAATCAACCCCGTGCTGCAAGCTGTGTGCCGTCGCGGACGGCGACGCGTGGACGCCGTCGGCAGTCTCGACGTGGCATATCGCAAGCCGCCAAAGATCACGCTCCATCGCCCAGGTGGTCGCGACTCGTCGCCGGACGCTCGGACGACCTCACCGGCGCCGCGCAATTACTGATGCGCCGTAGCCGACGGCGCGGTGATCCGAACTCGTTGGAAGAGTTCTCACCAACCGATGAGTCGGCGGCTCGCGCGGCGTCCCTGACCTCCATCACCAAACTTTTAACGAAGCTCCAGACTGTCGCCATCCCGGTGGGCGATCAGGACCGTACGCAGTCGTTGCTCGAGGAGCTCGGCTTCACGACACCGGTATCCGCCTCCCCACCGCCGACGCTCGGGGCTGTGCACGTGACATTGTCCGAGAAGGGCCTCGACGTCAGCGAGTCGAATCATTCGAGATCAATCGATTCCCATCCGCACTCTCGTCGCGCAGGCTGCACCAATTCATCGGCGCGAGGACCGTCGAGTACGAAGCAGCCTTACCGTGGCGGTTCGCCGAGGCGCCCCGCATCACGATCCGATCGGACTCAGCGGTGTTGTGCTCACTCGCCCGTTTCTTCCGATTCCCCGACGTGGCGCCGGGTTCGGCCATCTCGATCGCCGTCATGCCCCGCGCCGATCGTTGGCCGCAGGCGGCTTCAACGCGGCCCCCGAACCGTGGCAGACCATTCGCGACACGCAGTGTGGACGGCAAATCGCCAGCGTTTAGTTTGGCCGCAAGCAAGCACCTGCCTGAGCCAGCAACGAGGGGGAGTTCGGTGACCGATCAACCGATGCGCGGGGTGCGCATCCTCGAAGTCGCGCAGTTCACGTTCACGCCGAGCGCCGGAGCGGTGCTGGCCGACTGGGGCGCCGAGGTGGTGAAGGTCGAGCATGCCGTGACCGGCGACGCCCAACGCGGCCTGCAACTCGGCGCCGGCGGGGCCGCACTCGGCTCCTTCCAGCCGCTCATGGAGCACCCGAACCGTGGGAAGCGCAGCATCGGCCTCTCCCTCGACAACCCCGAAGCGCTGGAGGTCCTGTACGACCTCGCACGCGTGAGCGACGTCTTCCTCGTCAACTTCCTGCCCGATGCCCGCCGGAGGTTGAAGATCGAGATCGAGGACCTCCGTCGGGCCAACCCGAACATCATCTACGTCCGCGGCTCCGCGTTCGGGAACCACGGCGAGGAGCGGGAGAAGGGCGGCTACGACTCGAGCGCGTTCTGGTCCCGCGCCGGCAGTGCCGCGGGTTGCACGCCCTCCGACTCACCACGCGCGATCCAAATGCCGGCCGGCGCGTACGGCGACTCGATGGGCGGGATGACGATCGCCGGTGGCATCGCCGCCGCGCTGTTCGCCCGCGAGCGCACCGG
>JBBQYZ010000779.1:0-1920 GCA_038208205.1 Gemmatimonadales bacterium
AGTAGCGGCGGTCGGGAACCGAAGACTGGGTGGTTCGGGCTCAAACCCCTGCGGTGTCGGAGGTCGCTCATGCCGTCTCCAGGCGGCGACCGAGCAGCCAGGCCGACACCGCGATCCCGAGCACGGTCGCCCCGAGGAACCAGACGATCGTCACGTCGGGGCCCCGCCAGGACCAGGCGGCGCCGAAGATCACCGAGGCGGCGAAGTGCGCGAGCGCCAGGACGGTCGTCACCAGGGCGATGCCGGTCGTGCGCAGCTCCACCGGCACGACGCTGCTCACCAACGCGGCGAGGACGCCGTCGGTCGCGGCGTAGAAGGCTCCCATCAGGCCGAGGACGCCCACGAACACCGCGATACCCGGTGACGGGACGAGCAGGAGCGCGTAGGCAAGACCGAGCGCGACGTAGCCGGAGAGAAACATCTTCGCCCTCCCCCACCGATCGGCGAGCCGACCAAGCGGAACCGCGAGCAGCAGGTAGCCGAACGCGGTGCCGACATAGAGCAGTGGGAAGTAGGACGAGACGAAGTCGGCGCGCCGTTGCAAGGTGAAGTACACGAACGCGTCGCCGAAGGTGACCAGCCCCAGCAATCCGCCGGCGATGGCGACAGCGCGCACCTGCGGCAGTGCGAGCAGGACGCGGACCGAACGCCACGAGGGACGGTTCGCGAGCGCGACCCGGTTGCGCTCGATCCGGCGGTTGCGCACGAACAGGATGAGAATGCCGAGCCCGACCAGCCCGATGAGGAAGCTCACGACGAACACCGCGTCGTAGGCCCTCGGAGCTCCGTCGAGGATGAGGAACGCCACCAGCGGTCCGATCAGCGCGCCCGCGGTGTCCATCGCGCGGTGCACGCCGAACGCTTCCGCGAGGCGGGCGGGCTTCACTGACAGCGAGATCAGCGCGTCGCGTGGTGAGGTCCGGATCCCCTTGCCGGCGCGGTCGGTGAGCAGCACCAACGATGCGGGGAACGGGGCGGTGCCGACCGCGAGCATGCCGAGCTTGCACGCGTCGGAGAGGCCGTAGCCGAACGCGGCGATCTCCTTGTAGCGGTGGCGGCGGTCGGCGACGAATGCGGTGGCGAGCGCGATCAGGCCGAGCGCACTCTGGTACGCGCCGTTGAACACGCCGAACTGCAAGGGCGTGAGACCGAGCTGGAAGATCAGGTAGAGGGGCAGAATCGCCGCCACCATCTCGGACGAGATGTCGGTGACGAGGCTCGTGAGCCCGAGGAAGAAGACGTTCGGCCCGACCCGCAGCCATCCCCGTCGCTCCGCCACGGTGCCGGGAGGCGAGGTGACCGCTGCTGGTGTGCGGATCGATGGGTACATGGACACGCTGGTTCACCGATCCCGGAACAGGCGCCGATTGTAGACGGAGAGTGCTGGCGAACCGCGCGGATCGTGGTCGTTGGCCAATTCGACCACACGGACGGACCGGTGCGCGTCCAGGACCCCGGCCGCAACCCCTGGAGCCCATGAAGAACACGGTGCGTGCGACTATGGCGCAGAACATCGGTTTTCGTGGTGTTATCGTCACGATTCGGGGCATGACGGCGGGCCAGGCGCTCGTCGACTGTCACCCTGCGCGTCTACTAGCCTTTACCGGGCCCCCGATCGGGATAAAACTTTCACTCGGTGAAGTCGGAACGCTACTTCTTGTTGCCATATTCACTGTAAGCGCGCACTTTCACCACGATTTGCAAGATTCGCTTGCACGGAGCGTGATCTTCACTTAACGTGACGCCTGGCGGGGAGTGGGTAGCGACGACCCCTGAGTGAATGAGCAGCGGTCACCGGTGCTCAGGGCGAGCTAGTGGTGAGACCGACCCATTTCGCATGAAGGAACGAGCGGTTCCTTCGCGAAAGGGCATCACGCATGGTCGAGTTCCCACGGACGCGCGTCTCCAACACGTCTTCGC
>JBBQYZ010000780.1:0-1918 GCA_038208205.1 Gemmatimonadales bacterium
TGACGAGGGCCAGCGGAGCGAATAGATCACGACACGGTCGCCTGGACTTGCCACTCGCGTTCGTGTCTTCGAGCGTCAGTAGTGCCCAGTTCGCGCCCATACGCGGCATAACCAAGTATGTGAAGCTAAGCCAATCGATGCGGACGCCCTCCCTAGGCACGCGTCGAGCAGGTGCGGGAAACGGATTTCTGGAGGCGGTGCGGATAAGACTGCCGTAACCAGCAACAAGAGAGAGGTTGAGAAATGCCAGCAAAACGGAAGGCCAAGGCCGGGTCGCCACTCGGCAAAGAGACGAACCCAGCGAAGAAAGCGAAAGCGAAGGTGAAGAAAACGTCACGGGGCAAGTAGCGCCGGGCATCGCACTTAGATTGAGGCTCCCGGCCCTCGTGGCGGTGCTCGCGGCTGTTGCGCTGTGCTGGGGGGCAGGCGGTAAGTCCCAGCAGAGCCGCCCGTTCGCAATCCCTGTGCGGCGTGGAACGGTGGACAGTCAAGACCCTCCAGGATCGACCGCTCCTGCGACCCGCGCGGGCAGTGACTGTGCGGTACCTCGTAACGCGACCCCGACCGGGCCACCTGAGTGGCCGGAGAACTCAGTTTGAGCGCAACGCCTTCACGGTGATCGCGGCGGTGACGCTTGTACGTCCGGAGGCCGATGGCGACCTTCACCTGGTGCTTCGATCCGGGGGCGCTCAGATGATCGCGGAGGCACCATCCCCGGCATGTGTGAGTCGTGCACGTCCGATCTACCGCCGGGCGATGACGGCGACGCGTTCTCAGGTGCGGCTCTGCGCACGAGCGAAGGTGACCGGCGTCGCGTTCTTCGACTTCGACCACGGCCAAACCGGCGTCGCACCGAATGCCATCGAACTACACCCGGTGCTCGGCTTCCACTGCCTAGCGGCGTAGCTGCGCTCTCTTCATCAGAGACGTGGAGCCGCAAACTGAGGGGAGGGTGGCAACTAAAGTGGCAACAGAAGCAAAGCCGAGCAAACGGAAGAGACGAGGCAATGAGCTACGAGGAGGCGACACGCCTTGTGGCGCTTGCACACGTGAACGGCGGCACCGTTACCGCCAGGCAGGTCGAGGCCGACGCGCCGCTCTCCGCAACCGTCCAGATCGTCAGCGCGGCGGCACGTGGACTTGGCGGCAAGCGAACGTGTTCTCCTACGACGAAGATGCCGACCCTTCACCGGCCTGGTCTTCTCCGAGTGGAAGCGGCTATGAGCGACAGGTCGGTCTACCGTGAACATCGGAACCGTGATCCATCATCCCTCGCTTGGGTGTCGCGTCGTGAAAGGTGACAGTTCCGCTTTCAGTCAGGATCGGGCGGAGGTGCCTACACGGACAGACTGTCGTAGGCGCCGATGCTGTCGTTTCGGCGCGGACGCCTGGCGCTTGTAGCCGTCTCGCTCGGGGTGCCGACCTTGGTACCGCGATCAGGGTCACGTTCGCCGAGTACGCCGAGACGTGGATCGGGAGCTACACCGGCCGCCGCTCGACCGGTGTCGGCCCGTCGACGCTCGACGACTACCGCCGCGCGCTCGGCCTCGACCGTGACGGCAAACCGCTCGACCCGCCGGTCGGCGCGGTCGCGTTCTTCGGCCGCACCCGGCTCGTCGAGATCCGACCGACCGACATTCGCCGGTACGCGGCGGAGGTCGCGAAGCGGCCGGGCAGGAAGCGCAACGGGAAGGTCGAGCCGGTGCGGCCGGACACGGTGCGGCTCGCGCTCGCGCCGCTCCGCGCGCTGCTCGCGACGGCGTTCGAGGATGAGCTGATCCGCTCGAACCCGATGGCGCGCATGTCGAACCTGCTCCCGGCCCGTGCCGATGACCTCGACGAAGAGGTGAAGGCGCTGACCGAGGCCGAGCTGTCGGCGCTGCTCGCGCAGGTGCCGGACGAGTGGCGGCTGTTCTTC
>JBBQYZ010000781.1:0-1913 GCA_038208205.1 Gemmatimonadales bacterium
GGATAGCTTGTCGCGCATGACTTCCACCGCCCCGCCGGCCCCGACGATCCGCTGCGCCGTGCCCGACGATGCGGCGCGCCTGGCAGCGCTGGCGGAATCGAGCTTCGTCGACACGTTCGGTGCGGACAATCGCCCGGAGGACATGGCCATCTACCTGGCCAAGGCGTTCGGCGAGACGCTGCAGCGTGCCGAATTGGAGGACGAGGCGTGCTGCGCGTTCCTTGCCGAGCAGGGGGGCGAGGCGCTGGGCTACGCGATGCTGCGCGACGGCCCCGCGCCGGCGAGCGTGGGGAGCGCGAACGCGATCGAGGTGGCACGACTTTACGCCGTGCGTCGCTGGATCGGTGCCGGTGTCGGCGCGTCGCTGATGCAGCATTGCCTGCACGAAGCGTGGGCGCGCGGGCGCGACACCGTGTGGCTCGGCGTGTGGGAGCGGAACGCGCGGGCGATCGCTTTCTACGAGCGGTGGGGGTTCACCCGCGTCGGAACGCAGCCTTTCCAGCTCGGGGAGGACCTGCAGACCGACCACCTGATGGCGCGGCGCGCTGCTGGAGGCTGACGGTGCGACACACGGTGAAGATGCGCGACGTGATCGTCGGGCATTCGGAACTCGAAGGACGCGACCCGTCATTGCACCGAGCGTGGGGTCGATTCCGTCCAGGGTTCGGCTACGAGCTGGTGCAGCCGGTGTTTCGCCTGTTCAGCGAGGCGGTGCCGATGCCAGGCGGCGAGCCGAGGGATCGGGACAAGCTCGCGCGGTATCACGCGGCGCGCGACAAGCTGGGGCTCGAGCTGGTGGGCGTGGACGGACGACGGATCGAGACGAGCGCGATCCACATCGCGGATTACACCGTGGAGCGCGGGGAGGAAGCGCTGGAGCTCGAGGTGCTGGTGCGGGACGAAGGGTGGTGGGCGAGTGCGTGATGCACATCGGGCTTTCCTCAATGAAAGTCATGCCGCTGCGCGAACTCCGCACCCACCGCGGCTTCCAGCGCCCTGAACTGGGCGGCCCGCACGTTGACCACCTTCTGCTCCACCTGGAGCACTCCCCGCACGAGCAGGAGCGGCGTTCGCGAGATCAGCAGCGCCTGCCGCTCGAACCGCTGCGGCGTGACCACCACGTTGATCAGTCCCGTCTCGTCCTCCAGGGTGAGGAAGACGAATCCCTTGGCCGTGCCCGGGCGCTGGCGACAGATCACGAGGCCGGCCGTCGCCACCGTCTCGCCATCCCGTCCATTCCGCAACAGGTCGCGCGCCGAGCGCACGCCGTTGAGCCCGAGCACGTCGCGCACGTGCGTCATCGGATGGCCGGCGAGCGAGATGCCGGTCATGCGGTAGTCGGCCTCGGTGAGCTCCACGCGTGTCATCGATGGGAGCGGCGCCGCGCTCGCGGCGCTCGGGAGGCGACGTCTCGGCGCGAGCGGTCCGGCGTCGCCGCGCGCCGCATCGAGCACGGCCCAGAGTGCGGCGCGCCGCTTCCGCAGGTCCGGCTCGTCGGGCAGCAGCCCGTCCATCGCCCCGGCCTCCGCGAGGTGGCGCAGCACGCGCCGGTCGAGCCCCGCCCGGCGCACCACGTCCTCGATCGACGTGAACGCCCCCTCGCCGAGCGCGCGCTCGAGCCGCTCGCGCGCCGAGGCGCCAAGCCCGCGCACGCTGCGGATGCCGAGCCGCACGGCGGGGGCCGTCGTGCCCGGCCGCGCCTCGAGGGTCGTGTCCCATGAGGAGCGGGTGAGATCCGCCGGCCGCACCTCCACGCCGTGGCGGCGGGCGTCCTCGACGATCGTCCCCGGCGCGTAGAACCCCATCGGCTGCGCGTTGAGGATCGCCGCGGTGAACTCCGGCGCGTAGTAGTGCTTGAGATATGCGCTCGCGTACACCAGCAGCGCGAAGCTCGCCGCGTGCGACTCGGGAAA
>JBBQYZ010000782.1:0-1911 GCA_038208205.1 Gemmatimonadales bacterium
GATGCACCGGTAGCCAGGGAAGGGGAGCTGCGTGTTGGGTGGTGAGCGCTCCGGTGCAGGCCACTCACCACCACCACCACCACCACCCCCCACCCACCACTCACCCCTCACCACTCACTTCTCTCAGCACTACCCCCACGAACGCGAGCTTCGAGTATTCTCCGAAGCTCACCACCCCCACCAGCGCCTCCCGCCCCAGCACTCGCCGCGCGATCTCGCGTTCGCCACTCCCGCGCGCGGCGTGCGCCTCGATCTCGCCGATCGTCTCCTCGAGCCACGCCGCCTTGGCGCGTAGTCGGGACGTGGCGTCCTTCACCGGTCCGCGGTGGGCGTCAAGCAGCAGCTCGGGCTCCAGAGCGGCCGCGCGACGCAGGCTCGCCAGCAGTGCCCGCGGCGACTCGCTCTCGTGCGCCGCCCGGACCTTCCCCCCGAGATAGAGGTCGCCCGAGACGAGCACACGCCGCTCGGCATCCCACACCACGAGATGATCGGTGCTGTGGCCCGGCATCGCGATGACCTCCAGCGGACGCGGGTCGAACGACAGCAGCGGCGCGACGAGCGGCTCCGTTCGTCCCCAGACGATCCGCCGGTACGGTGCGATGTGCGGCGGCCGCCGGAGCGTTGCCTCGCAGCGCTCGTGGAGGAGCAGAGGAACCCCGCTCGCGGCGAGCAGCGCTGCGTTGCCGGCGTGATCCTCATGCCAGTGCGTCACCACGGCGCCGCGCGGACGCACGGTCGCGAGCGCCCGCATCAGCGCTCGTCCGGCCCGCGGAAATCCGGTGTCGACGAGCACGCCCCGCAGCACGTACGCACTCACGTCGTAGCCTGCGGCGGCGCCCTGCCACGAGCGCATCCGAAGCCGCACCACGTCGGGCGCGACGGACTCGATGCTCAGCGACATCGCATCGGTGAGCGGCGAGGAGACGCCGGTTTGCTCCCCCACCCGAATCCCGGTAGACTCAGGGAGCTCACGCCCGGCCCGCGCCGGGCGTCACCGTTTCTGGCCGTCAGCTACCGTCATGATCGAAGCACTCAAGTCCAAGCTCGGGGAAGAAGTCGAGAAGCTGCAGTACGAGCTCAACGTCACGCTACCCGGCGAGATTCGGCGGGCCGTCGAGATGGGCGACCTCCGCGAGAACAGCGAGTACAAGGCGGCCCTCGAGCGCCAACAGTTCGTGCGGGCCCGCCTCAGCCAGCTGCGCGAGCGGCTCAGCAAGCTGTCGTCCATCGACATGACCCAGATCCCGCACGACAGCGTCGGCCTCGGTTCCAAGGTGGTCGTGAAGGACGAGAAGTCCGGTCTCGAGGAGACCTACAATCTCGTGTTCGGCGATGCCGTGGAGTTCGACGAGGGACACGTGACGATGTCGTCGCCGATCGGTCGCGCCCTGCTCGGCAAGAAAGTCGGTGAGATCGCGCTCCTCAAGCTTCCGACGATGATGCGAAAGCTCAAGGTGGCCGAGCTGCACACGATCCACGATCTCAAGCCGGACGACGTCTGACGCGATGACATCGCCGTCGCGCTCCTCATCCACCCTTCCCGGCTACGACCTCGCTGCCCCCGCCGAGGCCGACGCGATGGCCGCCCTCGATCGCGTCTTCGGCGCTGAGCGCTCGCGTGCGCTCTGGTCGGATGCCTGCCGGACCGCCGGTGTCGTCCCGGGCCGGGTGCAGCCAGGGGCGGAGATCGAGCGCACGATCCTGCGGCTCGCGCTGCAGGGCGGCGCCGCCGCCACCGTCGCTCGCTCCCTCGAGATCCGCCTGCGCACCTACGCCAGGCTCGCCGCACGCCAGGCCGCGCCGAGCGCCGGAACCCGTCGATGACCTTCTCGCCGTCGCGCGATCCCATCCACGACGCCGCCCGCCTCCAGGAGATCGCCGACCTCGGCCTCCTGTCGCCCGACGTCGACC
>JBBQYZ010000783.1:0-1910 GCA_038208205.1 Gemmatimonadales bacterium
AGCGGTGAATGCGCTGGTTCGAAGCGAGAGCTTGCGCGACTTCGGCAACGACCGCGTGGCCTTTCGCCACGATGTGCTCGCCGAATGGGCGGTGAGTTGCCTACTGTCCGATCTCGCCGTTTTCGATCGGCTTCCGCTCCAAAGTCCGGCGCCAGCCATACTGGCGCGCGGGGTTGAACTCGCCGCGCGCTTTGCCATCGAACGCAGCGCCGACTCGACACCTTGGCGGCAACTCCTCGAACGCGTGAGCCGGGAAGGGGTGCACGGATCCTGGCGGCGCGCGGCGTTGCTCGCGCTCGTGCGCTCCGAAACCGCCGCGGCTGCCCTGACCAGGGCCTCGGAGCCACTGCTCGCAAGTCACGCGCGACTGTTGCGCGAGCTCATTCGAACGGTAAAAGCCGTCGACGTGCTCCCGGCGTCGCAGCTGTTCCCCGCCTTTGGCGTCGATCCAGCGGTCGTGCCGCCGCACATCAACACGCCGCAGGGACCTGCATGGTTCAGGCTGATCATGTGGCTGCTCGCGCTCGGGGATCGGCTGCCGGCGGCAGCCATTCCTGATGTCGCCAGACTCTACTTTGACTGGTCGCTGTCCATCTGGGGCCGAGATCCGCTGACGCCGCTGCTGCTACCGTGGGTGCATCGCTGGCTGAGCGCGATCGAAGACGCGCGCGAGACGGAGTCGGCTCGCGAGTATCGTGCGCCCTTCACCGGCGACCTTGATGGCGCCAATTTGAGCGACCTCGAGGACAACTTGCGCCTCGGGTTCGTTGCTTTCTGCGATCGAACGCCGGCCCTGGCCGCGAGCTATCTTGAGGCGGTGATGGGGCGGCGGCGCAATGAGCGCGCCATCGAGGCGATTCTGAAGTTGCGCGGCCGCCTAGCCGATGCAGCGCCCGCGCAGCTCGCCGCACTCACGGCGGCGGCCCTGATTCCCTCGGCAGACGATCAGGATGGCCGAAGACGTCGTCGCGGGAGCAGACGTGACAATGAGCCATTCACCTGGACCGACAGTCAATTCATTCCGGCCTCGCCGGCGCAAGGGCCGTTTCTCGAGCTGCTCACGCACGCGCCGCAGCAGGGGCTCGCGCTGATCCGGCAGTTGGTCGACCATGCGATCGCGTTCTACAGTGACGGACGGCCGCATGGATCGAACGCATTTATCGTGGAGTTCCCGAATGGACCGCGGACCTTTCCATGGGTGCAGTCCTACAACTGGTCACGCGAAGGCGGCGGCAGCTCATTCGCGGTGCAGTCGGCCTTGATGGCGCTCGAAGCGTGGGCGCACAAGCGCATCGAGGCAGGCGAGGCGTTCGAGACGGTGCTCGGCGACGTGGTCGGCACTGGCGATGCGCCGGCCGCCTATCTCCTGGTCGCCGTCGATCTCGTCCTGTCCCACTGGCTGGCGGCGCGCAATGCGGCCGTGCCGTTTCTGGGATGCCCGGAACTGCTCGCCATCGACCGTCAGCGATGGACGCACGACGTCACGCCCGTGCCCGACATTTTCGGCTTGGGCAATCTTCAGCGTGAGCCGCGCGGCCAGGCCACGCTTGAGAGTCTGAAGCAACGGCCGTCGCGCCGCGCGATGCTCGACGAACGGTTGCCGGACCTCGCAGTCGAAGGGCCGGAGGATGAGCGGCAGCGCGTCGCCCAGTTGCTCCGCGACGCGGCGGCGCGGCTCGGGCCATACGGCGACGACGACGATTTGGGCGACGCCGCTTTCATGGCGGTCCATGCGGGCAATCTGCTCGTTCCTGAGAACTACACCGATGTGAAGGGGCGCCTGCGCGACGGCAGCACTGCTGTCGGAAAGCAATATGTCTCGCCCGAGGCGGAACGTCGGCACATGGAGCAGCTTCAGAGCGCGGGAGACGAACGCTCCAACGGCGTCACATTTCAGCTCGCGATTTCGG
>JBBQYZ010000784.1:0-1904 GCA_038208205.1 Gemmatimonadales bacterium
ATCGGCACTCCGTTGGCCGGGAAGTTCAGGGCCGCGCCCGTCTTCAGCACGCCGCCGCCACTGCCAGCGATGACAATCGGAAGGTTCATCGAGTCATGGTTACCGCCGTGCATACCGCTCAGAAAGGAAATGACCGTCGAATCGAAGGCCGTGCCCGCGCCCTCCTTGATGCCGCTGATCTTGGTCACGAGCTCGTTGAGGCGCTCGACGTTCCACCAGCCGATTGTCGCGAAGCCGTTGTTCATGTTCCCGGCGTGCTGCAAGCCGTGGTAGCCGGCGACGGACGCCGTGCCCGGCGTCGAGCCCGTCTGAGTGAACGTCCGCTCCTTGAGGAAGCTGTAGACATAGTCGCTGCGGGCGTCGTCGAGCATGAAGCTCACGACGCGCGTGAGGTCGCACTGGAACGCCATGACCGTCAGATCGATCATGAGCGTCGCGTGGGCGCCACGGCTGTAGTCGGTGGGAACCGCCGTCAGCGAGTAGGTCGCCGTCGGGCGCGCCACCGGGCTGCAATTCAGGCTGGGGTTCGTCACCGGCACGTTCATGCTGGTGACGCGCGTCTCGAGCGTGCGCACCGACGTCAGGAACTGATCCATCTTCATGACGTCGCTCTTGCTGAGGCGCGACTTGAGCGTGTTCGAGCTCTCGACGATGTAGTCGAGCGCGCTCTTCTTGAGCGCCTGGCGCCGGAGGGCCGCCTGGTCGGGCATGGGCGCGCCGTTGCCGCCCATGGGAAGGCCGCCCGCGACGAGGCGGTCGAACACTGCCTGAGGGCTGATGACCTTGCCGAGCGGCTCGTTCGCCGACTTCCACGAGATGCTGCGCGAGTGCGGCCCCGGCAGCCCGTCCGTGTACGACTCGAGCGTCGTGAGACCGACCTGCAGCGAGTGCAGCGGCGTGGGCAGCGTGCCCCCGTTGTTCGCCTGGATCGTGTTGGCGATCACCTGGTCGACCGAAATGGCGCTGCGCACATAGAGGTCACCGTTGCCGGTGTTGACACCGGCGGCCGTGCTCGCGCGCACACCCGTAAAGGCCGTCGCGCTGTTGTGGCCGTGAGACGGCTCGATGTGCCCGCTCCAGGGCGAGTAGTTCCCGACGCCGCCGAGCACGAGGGCCTTCGCCTTGTTGGGCTCGAGCGGCTGAAGGATCGGAGAGAGCGTCATCGTCGTCCCCGCCCCCGTGGCGCCCCACAGGTACCCATCAGCGGTACCGTTCGGGAAGTAGAGGGACAGGTAGCGCCTCATGGGGACCGCGGCGCGCGCCTCTTTTGCGGCGAACGTCTCTAGCCACGGCACGCTCAGCGCGACGCCCGCACCCTTGAGAACCTGACGGCGAGTCCACTTCGTCGATTTCATTTAGATGGCTCCTTCAGAACGGGGGATATTGACAGTCACAAGTCTCACTGCTCTCCGTGGCGCCAGCGGAAGGTGTCGTTCAAAACGATGTCCTTCAACAGCGCCTTGAGGCCCCAGCCTTCCGTGGACCACTTCGAACGGATCTGGCCGAGATAGGCATCATCGGTCGGACCGAGCGCGCGCGAGAGCGCGTAGGTCATCATCTTCTGGCTCGCGCAGTTCGTCAGCTTCGTCAGGTAGTCACCCGTCGAAAGAATGCCGGCCAGCTGCGCGACGGTCGTGAACATCTCCTTGCCGGGGGGCGGGAGCACACCCGACGAATCGATCACCTCCATGTTCGCGTACTTCGCACGGAAGGCGCCGATGGCGTCGAAGTTCTCGAGGCCGAGGCCGATCGGATCGAGCGTCGCGTGGCAGGCCGCGCAATCGGCGCGCGTGCGGTGCGCCGCGAGGCGCGTGCGAACGTTCTGGCTCTGCAGCGCCGGGTCGTTGGCTGCGCCCGTGTCGAGCTTGGGCACGTCCGCGGGCGGCATCGGGATCGACTGGCAG
>JBBQYZ010000785.1:0-1898 GCA_038208205.1 Gemmatimonadales bacterium
GGGCTCGGTGCCGGAGTTGCAACGAAAGCTGCCGGAGCAGGGGCTCTCGCGGCGTGGTCGAAAGTCGTGATCCTCGTGGCGGTGGGCGGTGCAGTCGCAAGCGGCGCGCACCACGCAGCGGTCAAAGTGCTTTCCTCCCGCAAAGAAGTGACCCTGCACCCAATCACACCGCCCGCAGAAGTCCCGAGCCCTGGCGTAGCCGAGACTTCAGGCTCGGCTGTCGCGCCGCCCGTGGAAGTTGACGGCGTTGCGCCGGATCAACACGAGGTCTCGGCTCCGAGTGCGCCGCGCATGCCCGCGCCTAATCTCTCGCGTTTGGCCGAGCCGGGGCGCCCAACGTCGATTGCCGACGAGGTGGCAGAGCTCGACGAGGCACGACGAGTTCTGCGCGCGGGCCGCCCCGCGGAGGCCAATGCAAAAGCCACGCACTACCTGGCGGCTTACCCCAAGGGTGCGATGCGGCTGGAAGCGGAAGTTCTTCGCATCGAAGCGATGAGCTTCCTCGGCGGTCACGCGAAAGTGAGATCACTCGCGCACGAGTTTTTGGCCGCACACCCAACGAGTATTCTGTCTCGTCGCGTGCGAATCCTCGCCGAGCAGAACGCAGAGGGAGCGGTCGAATGACCCGGCCCGTGATAGCTGGACTCGCCTGCTTGCTGGCGTGGCTCGATGTCGCTTGCTCTTCGGACCACTCGGTTGGAAGCGGCGACCCATTGGGACCGTCCGACGTCGGCGGAACCTACAGCGTGACCTTGGTGAACGGGGCCAACGGTTGCAATTTCGACAGCTGGATGGTCGGCGCTGTGTACCCGAATGTAACCGTCACTTTCACCCAGAATGGCACGAACCTCACGGGGAAAGTCGAAGGGGCGGCCGCGATTGCATTCGGGCTGACCGTAGGGACGACCGATCTATCGGGAACCGTGTCCGGAAATACCGTCGAGGCAACCGCCTTCGGAACCATCCCCCACACCAGCGGCAATTGCATCTACACATATGGCAGTAAGATCGAGGCGAATATTTCGGGCGACTACATCGAGGGAACCGTCCGATTTTACCCGCAGGGCAATGGCAATCCTGATTGCGCCAAGGTCGATTGCGCGACGACGGAGACCTTCAACGGCACGCGCCCGCCTCACTAGTACGAGCGCTCGACGAAGGTTCGGGGAAGTACTAAGGCCGCGACCGAAACAATGGAGCCGGTGATCCGAGTGTCGCCTCGTCCCATACGTGCGGCTCGTCCCAACGCCGGAGGACCGAGAGAGAGATGCGTGCGTGGCGAACGTCGAGATAGATCATTCTTGATCCGCAGCGTCTCAGCCTCTAAGCTTAAGCGATTAATTAACTGCAAAGCGGTGACGAAATGCTCCGAATGATACCGAATCTGCCGACGAGTAGCGTGCTGCTGTCCTTCGCTCTGGCCATCGCTTCGGCGGCGTGTGATCCCATGGACATTCCGATCGACCTTAGAAAAAGGGACGCGGCAGCGGGCGCAGCTGGCATGACGACCACTCAGGGGCCGTCGGGTTTCGCGGGCTCCGGTGGTTCTGGAAATGGTGGCGGCATCGCCGGTGCGGGGCAGAACGTCGAGGAAGCGAGCACTCCGGAAGGGGCAGAGCCAAACGACGCGATGCGCGACTCCGCCCACGACGCTCCAGGAATGGATGCCGCCTGCACCCTCGCGGCGATGGCTTTGTCATTCGATGGGCTAGCAGCCAGTTTGGAGGCCGACCTAGGAGCAGCTCTTCCGACAGGCGCCGCTCCGCGAACCGTGGAGATGTGGCTGTATACGCTGCCATCGAGCTGGGTAGCCGACGTTCGAACGCCCTTCGAGTACGGGAACAACCTTGCGCACCAGGCATTCGCCATCGACCTCGACATCTTTCCAATGGTCCAGA
>JBBQYZ010000786.1:0-1892 GCA_038208205.1 Gemmatimonadales bacterium
CCACCCGGCCCCCGCTCCGACGCCGCGTGTCAGCGACGACCACGTCGAGCGGAACCCGGGAACGCCGCTCGACCTCGACATCGTCCGCTCGCTGCGCGTCAACCGTTCCGCCGTGGAGCGGCGGGCGGCGACGATCCCGACGCGGCGCACGGTCAAGAAGGAGTGGCAGGCGGGCTGGCTGCTGCGGGCGATCACCCTGATCGACCTCACTACCCTCGCCGGCGACGATACCGCCGGCAACGTGCGGCGGCTCTGCGCCAAGGCCGCGCATCCCATCAGGAAGGACCTCGCCGAGTCGCTCGGCGTGGCCGACCTGGGGATCACGACCGGAGCGGTGTGCGTCTATCACGCCATGGTCGCAACCGCGGTCGCCGCCCTCGACGGCACGGGGATCCCCGTCGCGGCGGTGTCGACGGGCTTTCCGGCTGGTCTCAGCCCGCTCGAGGAGCGGGTGCGCGAGATTCGCGCGTCGATCGCTGCCGGCGCGCGCGAGATCGACATCGTGATCACGCGCGGCCACGTGCTGACCGGCAACTGGCAGGCACTGTACGACGAGGTGCGGATGTTCCGCGAGGCCTGCGGCGACGCCCACATGAAGTCGATCCTCGCCACCGGCGAGCTGGCGACGCTCGGCAACGTGGCGCGCGCGAGCATGGTCGCGATGATGGCCGGCTCCGATTTCATCAAGACCTCCACCGGCAAGGAGGGCGTCAACGCGACGCTTCCCTTCAGCCTCGTGATGGTGCGGATGATCCGCGAATATTTCCAGGCGACCGGGTACGCCGTGGGCTACAAGCCCGCCGGCGGGATTCGTAGCGCCAAGAACGCGCTCGAGTACCTCTATCTCATGAAGGACGAGCTGGGCGACCGCTGGCTCAGGCCCGACCTGTTCCGCTTCGGCGCCAGCGGCCTCCTGACCGACATCGAGCGGCAGCTCGAGCACTGGACCACTGGGCGCTACTCCGCGGCGCACCGTCACCCCATGGTGTGATCATGACCTCCGTGAGAGAAGCGTTCGAGACGATGGCGTACGGGCCGGCGCCTGAGTCGGACAAGCCGGCGCTGGAGTGGCTCGCCAAACACGATGGAAATTTCGGCCACTTCATCAACGGCGCCTTCACGAAGCCCGTCGACACCTTCGACGTCGATAACCCAGCCACCGGCAAGCGCATCGCGCTCGTGTCGACCGGCACCAGCAAGGACGTCGACGCCGCGGTGAAGGCAGCAAGCAAGGCGCTCCCCGCCTGGCAGGCGCTGGGCGGACACGGGCGGGCGCGCTACCTGTACGCGCTCGCGCGCGCCGTGCAGCGCAACTCGCGGCTGCTCGCGGTGGTGGAGACGATGGACAACGGCAAGTCGATCCGCGAGACGCGCGACATCGACATCCCGCTCGTGGCGCGTCACTTCTATCATCACGCCGGCTGGGCGCAGCTGATGGAGGCGGAGTTCGCCGGCTACCACGGCGCGGGCGTGGTGGGACAGATCATCCCGTGGAACTTCCCGCTGCTGATGATGGCGTGGAAGGTCGCGCCGGCGCTCGCCGCCGGGTGCACGATCGTCATCAAGCCCGCCGAGTTCACGCCGCTCACGGCGCTGCTGTTCGCCGAGCTGGCCGAGGAGGTGGGACTGCCGCCCGGCGTGCTCAATGTCGTGACTGGCGACGGCTCTACCGGCGCGGTGATCGTCGAGCACCCGGACGTGGACAAGATCGCCTTCACCGGCTCCACCGAAGTCGGGCGCATCATTCGGCAGGCGACCGCCGGCTCCGGCAAGAAGCTGTCACTGGAGCTCGGCGGCAAGTCGCCGTTCATCGTGTTCGACGATGCCGACCTCGACTCGGTGGTGGAAGGGGTGGTGGACGCGATCTGGTTCAACCAGGGACAGGTGTGCTG
>JBBQYZ010000787.1:0-1890 GCA_038208205.1 Gemmatimonadales bacterium
GGAGAGGTGGTATTCGGCGCCGGCCTCGAAGAAGGCGTTGCGGTCGCCTTCGAAAAGCGACAGGTGCGTGTGCATGCCTGACCCGGGGAACTCCGTGAACGGCTTGGGCATGAACGACGCATACATGTCCTGCCCGAGCGCGAGCTCCTGCACCACAACGCGAAACGTCATGATGTTGTCGGCCGTGCTGAGCGCGTCGGCGTACCGCAGATCGATCTCCTGCTGACCGGGGCCACCCTCGTGGTGGCTGAACTCCACTGAGATGCCCATGGACTCCAATAGCGTGATTGCCTGCTTGCGGAAGTCGTGGCCGACGCCTTGGGGTGTGTGGTCGAAGTAGCCGCTGCGGTCGACCGGCACGGGCGGTTCGCCGTCGGTGGTGCCCTCGCGGAACAGATAGAACTCAATCTCCGGGTGCGTGTAGAAGGTGAAACCCTGCTCTGCGGCCCGCGCCAGCGCCCGTTTCAGTACGAATCGGGGGTCGGCGTACGACACTGAGCCGTCGGGCATCACGATGTCGCAGAACATGCGTGCCGTGGCCGGCCCGTCTCCGCGCCACGGCAGAATCTGGAAGGTCAAGGCGTCGGGCTTCGCGAGCATGTCGGCCTCGTATACCCGGGCGAATCCCTCGATCGCGGACCCGTCGAAGCCGATGCCTTCAGCGAAGGCGCCCTCGAGCTCGGCCGGAGCCACCGCCACGGACTTGAGGAAGCCCAGAACGTCGGTGAACCACAGCCGCACGAACCGTACGTCGCGCTCCTCGAGCGCCCGCAGCACGAAATCCTCCTGCTCGCCCACGCCTCCTCCTTCACCGCACTACTCGCGCTCACTGCGCTTGTCCTCATCCTGCCGACGGCGTGTTTCCGCCGCGTTAACCGCCGCCCCCCTCCGCCGACACGCCCCACCAGGCCCAGGTCTCCCGGAGTGTTGGCCCCAGCTTGACGTCTGGGCGCAGACGTACGGCGCGAGCACTACGCTGACACCGTGGCTTCGCTGCGCGTTGCACTCGCACAAGTCAACCCGACGGTTGGTGATCTTGCGGGCAACGCAGCGCTGATCAAGCAGTCCGTGCAGCACGCCGCAGCGCGAGGTGCCCATCTCGTCGTACTTCCGGAGATGGTTCTCACCGGGTATCCGATCGAGGACCTCGCGTTTCGGGCGGCGTTCATCCACGCGTCGCTCTCGGCGATCACGAAGCTCGCGCGCGACCTCGACGCCGACGGGCTCGGCGACATCGCGGTGATCGCTGGCTTCTTGGACCAGGCTCCCTGGCAGGACCCACAGCCTTGGCTGCCCAAGAACCTGCCGCAGAACGCCGTCGCGGTGCTGTACGGCGGCCAGGTTGTCGCCCGCCAAGCCAAGCACCACCTCTGGAACTACGGCGTCGGTGACGAGATGCGCAACTTCGTTCCGGGCGACACCATGCAGATCATCCGTGTGCGAGGGATCGACGTGGCCATCGCGATCTGTGAGGACCTCTGGCAAGACGGCCCGGCTGCCGTGGCCGACCAGGCGGAGACGGCGCTGCTCGTCGTACCGAACGGATCGCCGTACGAGCGCAACAAAGACGACGTGCGCCTGCAACTGTGCTCCCGACGTGCACAAGAGGGCGACTGCGCGCTTGCCTACGTCAACCTCGTCGGGGGCCAGGACGAGCTCGTGTTCGACGGTGACTCGCTGGTGGTCGACGGTCGGGGCGAGCTGGTCGCGCGAGCGCGGCAGTTCGAGCCGGAGCTTCTCGTTGTCGACCTCGACCTGCCGCTCGCGGATTCGGCGCCACTAGGCCTCGAAAACCTCGACCGACGTGAGCACGGTGACGACCGGCGCGAGGAGCGAATCTACGGTCTCCGCGTCGAGCACACGATCCTTTCCGACGAACCGGTCCGTGCC
>JBBQYZ010000788.1:0-1883 GCA_038208205.1 Gemmatimonadales bacterium
CCTCGACGAAGCGCGGGCAGCGCGGGTGGAAGCGGCAGGCGCTCGGCGGGTTGATCGGGCTCGGCACGTCGCCCTCGAGGACGATCCGCTGGCGGCCGCGGCTGACGTCGGGGTCCGGCACCGGCACCGCCGAGAGGAGCGCGCCCGTATACGGATGCTTCGGCGCGACATACAGATCGTCGCGGTTGGCGACCTCGGCGATCTTGCCGAGGTACATGACCATCACCCGGTCGGAGATGTGGCGGACGACGTTGAGGTCGTGCGCGATGAAGATGTAGGTCAGTCCGAAGTCGCGCTGCAGGTCCTTGAGCAGGTTGAGGATCTGCGCCTGCACCGACACGTCGAGCGCCGAGACCGGCTCGTCGCAGACGATCAGCTTCGGGTTGACGGCGAGCGCGCGGGCAACGCCGATCCGCTGACGCTGGCCGCCCGAGAACTCGTGCGGGAAGCGGTTGTAGTGCTCGGGGTTGAGGCCCACGACCTCGAGCAGCTCCTGCACGCGGCGCTTGATCTCGGCCGGCGTGCCGAGCTTGTGCACCTCGAGCGCCTCGGCGACGATGAAGCCGACCCGCTTGCGCGCGTTCAGCGACGCGTACGGATCCTGGAAGATCATCATCATCTCGCGCCTGATCGGCCGGAGCTGGGCGCGCGAGAGCTTCGTGATGTCGCGCCCGTCGAAGACGACCCGGCCGCCCGTCGGGTCGAGCAGGCGCATGACGCAGCGCGCCATCGTCGACTTGCCGCAGCCGGACTCGCCGACGACACCGAGGGTCTCGCCCTCGTTGACTGTGAAGGAGACGCCGTCCACGGCCTTGACCGCGCCGACCTGCTTCTGGAAGACGATCCCGCGCGTAACCGGGAAGTGCTTCTTCAGGTCCTCGACGACGAGGAGCTCGGCGCCGCTGCCGGTCGAGTTCGTCGACACCTACCCGGCCTCCGCCATCATCCCCGCCAGCAGTTTCTGGGCCTCCCGATCCTTCGTCTCGTCGTCGAGATGACAGGCCTGGAGGTGGTCGCCGTGGTCGGTGACCGGCAACAGCTCGGGCTCCTGCTCCTTGCAGACGTTCATCACATAGGGGCAGCGCGGGTGGAAGCGGCAGCCTCGCGGCGGGTTGAGCAGCGACGGCGGCTGGCCCTTGATCTGCACCAGGCGCTCGATATCCGCGTTGAGCCGCGGGAGCGAGCCCAGCAGGCCCCAGGTGTACGGGTGTTGCGGGTGCTTGAAGATCGTCTGCGCCGACCCTTGCTCGACGACCTTGGCTGCGTACATCACGATCACCTCGTCCGCGACCTCGGCGACGACGCCCAGGTCGTGGGTGATCATCATGATCGCGCTGCCGAAGTCCTGCTGCAGGCGCATCATCAGGTCGAGGATCTGCGCCTGGGTCGTCACGTCGAGCGCGGTGGTGGGCTCGTCGGCGATCAGCAGGTCGGGGTCGTTGACGAGTGCCATCGCGATCATCACGCGCTGGCGCATTCCGCCGGAGAACTGGTGCGGGTAGTCGTCGATGCGGCGCTCCGGCCGCGGGATCCCGACGGCCTTGAGCAGCTCGAGCCCGCGCGCGCGCGCCTGCTTCTTCGTCACGTCGCGGTGCAGCAGGACCGCCTCCTGGAGCTGTGCCCCGATCGTGTAGACCGGGTTCAGCGACGTCATCGGATCCTGGAAGATCATCGCGATCTTGTCGCCGCGCAGCTCTCGAAGCTTGCTCGCCGAGGTGTGGAGGATGTCCTCCCCGTTGAACAGCACCTCGCCGCTCGAGATCGTGTTGATCTTCGGGTTCAGGCCCATGATCGTCAGGCAGGTGACGCTCTTGCCGCAGCCGGACTCGCCGACGATCCCGAGGGTCTGTCCCTTCTCGACGGAGAAGTTGACGCCGTCGACG
>JBBQYZ010000789.1:0-1873 GCA_038208205.1 Gemmatimonadales bacterium
ACAGAACGCCAATGCCGGCTCGCTGCTGAACGACTATCGGCGACTGATCCACGTGCGCGCGCAGAACTCCGCGCTCGGCGCGGGAGAGCTGATCGCGGTGACTGCGAGCAACAACACCGTGCTCGCCTATCTGCGGCGCGATGGCCGTCGGTCGGTGCTCGTGATCGCCAACCTCGGCACGACGCCCCTGGAGGGCGTGACGGTCGCGCTGCCGGCCGCCGTTCCATTCGGTCGCTACGCGTCGCGCGACCTGATCAGAGGATCAGCGGGTACGCCGCTCTCCCACGGCGGTACCGCGGCGGTGCCCTGGGTGCCGGTGCAGGTGTTGGCACCAATGCAGAGCTATCTGCTCGAGCTCACTCCGATGCGCTGATCGGTCGAGGCTGACGCTGGATTCTGCGGCGGACCCCGCGCCTTCGTTGCCGCGAACGGCGGGATGAGTGAAGCCGACCGGCGTAAAGAGTTCAGCGCGCTCGTCACGGCGCTGACCATCGCTCCGCGTCGGCTCGACAAGCGTGAACGGGTCAACGGCGGTGGAGTCGTCGCCGACGGCCTGCCGCCCTTGACGCGTTGACGAGGTTGGGGGTGTGCCCCGTCCTCTTCACGCCCCGTTCTCTCACTCATCCCGCTGCTGCGCATGCTTGCAATGAGGACCCGCTCGAGCAGCAGCCCAACGACGCCGACGATGAACAGTTGTCTGATGTGTGTCGTCCTATGGGCGCGCCGGCGCGGGTGCCGTGCGTGCGCGCTCCTGCGCGGCCAGGCCGAGCGCGACGCCGTTCGTCCAACCGAATCCGTCCTGGGTCGGATATTCTCCGCCGCCGGCCCGCTTGCTCAGGTCCAGAACGTCGTACTTCTCCGTCATCTTGCCGGTGACGCGGTAGGTGCGCCGATTGAGCGCGAGCCAGCGATTCCGCGCATCGTCGGCGATGTCGCCGCGCCCGTAACGCGTCACGCCCTGGATGGCGAGCCACTGCAGCGGCGGCCAGCCGTTGGGTGCGTCCCACTGCTGCCCCGACGCGATCTGGGTGGTGACGAATCCCCCGGGCTTCAAGAAATCGCGCTGGAGCCGAGCCGCCACGGCCCGCCCCTGCTCCGGCGTCGCCAGGCCGAAGTAGAGTGGCGCGGCCGCGGCCAACGTCGGCCGATCCGTTACGCGCTCGCCGCTCCGCCAGCGGACGTCGAAGAAATATCCCTCGGCGGGATCGTACGACGCGGCCAGCAGCGCGCGGCGGCGCTCCTCGGCGGCGCGCAGATACTGTGCGGCCACTGCGCCGTCACCCGTCTTGCCGCGAAAAGCGCGCAGCGCGGCGATCGTTCGCTCGGCGTGGTAGAGAAGCGCGTTGAGGTCCACCGGCACGAGGTCGATCGTCTCGAGCGAGCGCAGGTCCTTCGGGTCGCGCATCCAGCGGCTCGAGAAGTCCCAGCCACTCTCCGCCGACGCGCGAATATTCCGGTAGAGCGCCGTCCGCTGTGCCTCCGGGACCGTCTGTCCGAGCAGGAAATCTTCGCGATACGATTCCGGACGCGGCTCCGGCTTGTCGTCCCAGTAGCGATTGAGCAGCGATCCGTCGCGCAGCCGCACGACACGCCGGTGCCCCTCACCCGGTGCGAGCGCGGCGCCGCCTTCCATCCAGAACGCGTACTCGGCCTCCAGCGCATCGAGATACGGTAGCGCCTTCGCCGTGTCCGTGGCTGTGGCGTACAGCCCGACCATGGCGGCGAAGAAGGGCGGCTGGCTGCGGCTCAGGTAGTACGTGCGGTTCGCGTTGGGCATGTGCCCGACCGTCGTGATGAGATGCGCGAAGTTGTCGAGCATGCTCTTCACGAGGTCGGTGCGTCCGCTCTCCACCAGGCCGTGCATCGTGAAGTA
>JBBQYZ010000790.1:0-1872 GCA_038208205.1 Gemmatimonadales bacterium
TCACGCGCGTCGGCTCCCGCTCGTACAGGTACTCGTAGTGGAACATGAAGGAGTCGTCGCCGTACTCCTTCAGCGTCGGGTGATAGATGCCGCGGATGGTGAACCGCCAGTCGCCGGGGAAGATCGTGCCCTGGAGCGTCACGTTGTCGCCGACCTTCCACCCGAACGCACGCACCAGCCCCTCGCCGATCACCGCCGCCGACCGCTCCTTCAGGAAGGCCTGCTTCTGGTCCTCGGCGATCTGGATCTCGGGGTACATCTTCATGTACGACTCGGGCTCGACGGCGAAGGTGGCGAAGAACTTCTTTCCGTCGCCGTACTTGCCGCCGAACCAGTTGGCCCACGTCACCTCCTGCACGTGCGGCACGCTCTTCAGGCGCTGCGCGTAGCTCATCGGCAGCGGGATCACGAACGCGGTGGAGTTCTGCACGATCATCCGCGACGCGCTGCTCACCTGGGAGCCGGCATTCAGCGTCGTCACGACCGTGCGCAGCGAGGCGAACAGGAAGAGCGCGAGCGCCACGCTGCACATCGTGAGGATCGTGCGCAGCTTGTGGCGCTTCAAGTTCGCGAGCACCAGAGGCAGGAATCTCATCGGGCCACCCCCGCGCCGCTTGTCGCGCCGATGCTCCCGCCGGCCGTCACCCCGCTGCGCTCGAGCAGCACTCCCTTCTCCAGGTGCAGCACGGTCTTCGCCGACCCCGCGGCCTTTGCGTCGTGCGTCACCATCATGATCGTCTTGCGGAACTCGTCGTTCAGGCGCCGCAACAGGTCCAGCACCTCGTCGGAGCTCTTCGAGTCGAGCTGGCCGGTGGGCTCATCGAGCAGGATGAGTGTGGGATCGGCGACGATGGCCCGCGCGATCGCGACGCGCTGCTCCTGTCCGCCCGAGAGCTGGCGCGGAAAGTGGTCCATCCGGTCGGCGAGACCCACGACGCCCAGCGCGATGGCCGTCCACTCGGCGCGCTCCTTCTTCCCGAGATTCGTGAGCAGCAGCGGGAGCTCGACGTTCTGCTCGGCTGTGAGCACCGGGAGCAGGTTGTACGACTGG
Source organism: Gemmatimonadales bacterium (assembly GCA_038208205.1). Lineage (GTDB taxonomy): Bacteria > Gemmatimonadota > Gemmatimonadetes > Gemmatimonadales > Gemmatimonadaceae > AG11. The sequence continues at coordinate 1,052 of JBBQYZ010000790.1, forward strand.
AACACGAAGCCGATCGTGCGCGAGCGCCACGAGGCGAGCTGCGACGACGTCATCGCGCTCACCTCGGCGCCGGCGACGCGCACGCTGCCGCGCGTCGGCTTGTCGAGACCCGCGACGAGGTTGAGGAGGGTGGACTTGCCCGAGCCGGACGGGCCCATGAGAGCGGTGAAGCTCCCCTCCTCGAAGTCGATCGTGAGCCCATTGTAGACGTCGACCGTCTGCGCCTCGCGCTTGAACGACTTGTCGACGTCGCGGATTTCGACGAGAGCCATGACGAGTACTCCGGAAAGGAATCGCGCCGGGACGCATCCCGGCGAGTCAAGAAAAAAGTCGAGTAGTTGATCTTGCGACCGCCAAACCAAACTGACTCATGATTGCACCTTCACCTTCATTCCTTCGGAGGGAGCATCGACTCCGCCGGTCAGGAGCTGCTCGCCGCCGTTCAATCCCGATCGTACCTCCAGGAAGCCCCCACTGACCGGCCCGGTCGTCACAACGCGCTTTGTCAGGCGGCCGTCGCGCACCACCCACACGACGCTCGTGCTTCCCTCGCTCTTCACCGCCGCCGCGGGCACGCGGATCGTCGTGCGCGCTAGTGCCAGCGTGCCGGTTACCGCGCGGGCCGGCTCGAGGAAGTCCACCTTCGCGCCCATCTCCGGCAGGATGCGCGGGTCGTGGTCGTCGATCGTCACCTTCACCTGCACGGTTGCGCGCTGACGGTCGGCGGTCGGGACCACCTGCCGCACGACGCCGCGAAAGGTCGTGTCGGGATACGCGTCGAGCGTGATACGCGCCGGCCGGCCGCTCGCAATGCGGGCGAT
>JBBQYZ010000791.1:0-1869 GCA_038208205.1 Gemmatimonadales bacterium
CATCGACTTCGCTGTTTGTGGGGAAGGCCTTGGTGTAGTGGCGGAAGACGCTCGAGCGGTCCCGCGCGAGTGCGTAACTTCCTTCGCCGCTCGCCGTGAGCGTGCCGGCGACGGCGAGCCAATCTCTGAAGAAGAAGTCGGTCGCGTCGACGAGCAGCCGTCCTTTCCCTTCGGCCAGGAGAGGAAGCGCGGCCACAGTACTCGGCGGAAACGACTCGGCGACCGTGCGCGCGTGCGCGGGATTGCTGACAGCGGAGCTCCGGTAATTCCAGTTCTCGAAGACCACGAGTACGCGCTCGCCACTCCGGTCGAAGCGCGCTATGTACGACGCACCGTCCGCGCCCCGGTCGAGGCCGATCGGGTTGGAGCCGAGGCCCGTCGCGAGCTCGACGAAGAGAAGCACGCGCATCGAATCACGCGGGATCTCGAGCAAGATCTTCCCCTGCTTCGCGTCCAGGTAGATCGGAATGAAGCCATCACGCCTCTCCATCCCGGCGGTCCTGGCGCCGATCCCGGCCGTCGCGGAGTCCGTCCGCTGAGCGGTCGCACCCGGGGCGAGCAGCAGCGTGAGCAGGGTGACGCAGAAGGGAAGGGAAAGAGAGCGCGAGCGTCGCATGGCGAAGGGATCGAGTGAGGTCCGGGCGATTATCTCGCGCGGGCGCGCGCGACGCAATGGCCACGATGCAGAACGGGCGGAGGTTCGAGTCACCTCCGCCCGTTCTGCGGTGCATATCATGTGATCCGTGAGGCGCACTCCGCAGGCAAAAGCTGCGTGGAGCTCCTCCCGAGGGGCCGTTATCCCCCTCGCGGATCATGCATCAGCCGTCACTGGACGATGACGTTGCCCTTCATTCCCGCGACCACGTGCGGGAGGCAGTAGTAGTAGTAGGTGCCCGGCTTGATCCCGCCAAACGAGACGGTATAGCTGTCTCCCTCCTTTTGCATGAACTGGCTCATCAGCGGCTGCATCTGGTTCGGCATACTCGCCTGCAGCTTCGCCTTGACGTCGGCCGGCGCCTTGGCGCTGTCGAAGGCGACGTTGTGCGGGCCGATCCCCTTGCCGAAGACCCACTTGATGGCATCACCGGACTTGATGGTCACGTTCTGCGGCACGAAACGCGGCTTGGTTCCACTGGCGTCGTTGACCATCTGCACGGTCACCGTCTTGCCGGTGGCCGGCGTAGCCGTTCCGGTCGCGCCGCCTGCGGGCGCGGCGCCACCCACGGGCGCCATCGCGGCGGTGTCGGCGTTCGTGGCAGCCGGGGCCGCCATCGCTGTGGTGTCCGCACCCGTTTTCTTTTCGCCGCCGGCGCACGCGCCGAGCACAAAGGCGCTTGCAACGAACGCCCATCCGGTAGAACGCATTGCTCGAGGCCTCCAGAACCGTGCTGTCGATCGTAATGAAGTATGCTCCGCCAGACTGCAGAGCCTTGTGAATTCGTTCACAAGAATAACGTCAACCATACCCGCACGCAATTTTCTCGCCCCCTGCTTCCATATCACCATGCTCGCGCCACTCGAGCCGAATCTTCGCGCGGTGGCTCTCGGGGCGCAACTCGCAGCCGCGGCCCGCATCTAGTGAATGATCACCGTGCCGGACATGGCGGAGCCGTGGACGTCGCAGTGATATGAGTAGGTGCCGGCGACGGGAAAGCTCACCGGTCCGACGGTGCCGCTCGACACAGGTGTCCCGCTGCTGACGATCGGTGCGCCGGCGGTCGTGAAGTGCACGTTGTGGGTAGTGCCGCTCGCCGAGATGGTCCAGGTCACGGTGCCGCCCGCGCGAATGTCGACGGTCGACGGACTGAAGTTGTTCCCAGGCGTCGTGACCGACGCCGATAACGCCGGTCCCGTACCACCGTCACTTCC
>JBBQYZ010000792.1:0-1868 GCA_038208205.1 Gemmatimonadales bacterium
GCCAGCTCGATGCGCGCACCCAGGCGCTCGGCGCCGCTCCGCTTGGCGGGCGTCACCGTCGTCGGCATCACCACCACAGCCGTGCAGCCGAACAGCTTTGCCGCGAGAGCCACGGCCTGCGCGTGATTGCCCGACGATGGCGCGATCACACCGCGCGCACGCTCGGCGTTCGAGAGCTGCGCAAGAAAATTGTAGGCGCCGCGGAACTTGAACGCACCACCGCGCTGCAGCATCTCCGGCTTCAGCCAGATCTCGGCGCCGAGCTGCTCGGTCGCGGCGTCGAACGGAAGGAGTGGAGTGCGCACGGCGACCGACGCGATGCGCGCGGCGGCGGCGGTGAGGTCGTCGATGGTGATCAGGTCGGTCATGTCCCGAGGCGAGCGGTCAGGCGAAGACCCGGTTGCGGCCGGAGGTCTTCGCCTTGTAGAGGGAGCGATCGGCGTCGTGCAGGAGCATGTCGGGCGACACGGGATCAGTGCCGCGCGCGAGCGCCACGCCCACGCTGATCGTCACGTCGAGCGAGCCTGTGGCGGCACCGAACGAGAAGTCGTGCACCTTGCGCCGCATCCGCTCGGCGAAGGTGAGCGCGCCCTGCCATCCCGTGTCGGGGAGCACGACGACGAACTCGTCGCCGCCCACCCGCGCCACGGCGTCCGTATCGCGTGCCGTGGCCTTCATGATGCCCGCGAGCTCCTGCAGCACGACGTCGCCGAACGGGTGGCCGCGGCTGTCGTTGACCATCTTGAAGTTGTCGACGTCGATCGCGAGGACGGCGACTGTGGAGCCGCGCCGCTTGGCCTGCCGCCATTCGGCACGCAGCCGCGTCTCCAGCGCGCGCCGATTGAGGCAGCCGGTGAGCGGATCGGTGCCGATCTGCTCGGCGAGCCGGCGTCGCATGGCGTCGAAGCTGCTGGCCAGCAGCGTCAGGTCGTCGGGCCGCCTGTCCACTCCGAACGAGATCGCGGGGGTGAGGTCACCTTCCTCGACCAGCTTGCAGAACAGCCGGAGACGATTCATGCGTGCGCGGAAGCTGCCGTACGCCGTGATGAGTACCGCGCACACCACGCCGAACATACCGAGCGTGAAGGCGAGCTGGTTCGTTGCCGGGCGCGCGCTGCCGGCCTGGATCGGCAGGATCGCCGCCACGAGCAGGTACGCGAGCCCGGAAAGCACGGCGGAGTAGGTGCCGAGTGTGCGGCCGAAGTAGAACACCGCGAGCTGGACGACGAGCAGCGCGGGCACGAGGATGCGTGCCGCGTCGCTGGGGCTGCCGCTCAGCCAGATCAGGGCGGCGATCGCGGCGATGTCGGCCGTGACGAGGAAGGCGGGAAACCGGAGCTCGTGCACGGTCTGGGCGCCGCGGACCGCGCGCGCCGTGAGCTCGACGGAGAGCGCGTACCCAACCGCGACCGCCGTCATGCGGAGCAGCAGTGGCCCCCACGCGCCGCGGCCGAACGCCGCCGCCATCGCGAGCAGGGCAACCAGGCCGACGTAGCGGATCGGCCGCTGCCAGAGGAGGGCCTCGCGCACCAGCACCTGGCGGTCGTGTCGCAACGCCTCCAGCAGCTCCGGCGTGTTCACCGGATACTCCTGCATCGGAAGCGGGTTCGCTCCCGTGGAGAACAGCGGCTCCATCTCGGTGGTCGAGCTCACGATGCCTGCGTGCGGGGAGCGAGCGATCGGCTAAGCTAGTGCGGCGGCGTGGCGGCGGAAAGGCGGAAGAAACGAAGACGGCCCCGATCTGCGCCGGGCGCAGATAGGGGCCGTCGCGGCCGGGTTGGGCAGCGGGCGTACGCGTCGCCGTCCTCGCCGGTGGTGCCGTCATCACCGGCCGCGTCGGCCCCGTCGTCTGCCGTCTCGCCCTCGCC
>JBBQYZ010000793.1:0-1864 GCA_038208205.1 Gemmatimonadales bacterium
GACAAGTCGGCGACAATGGCAGCATCCGCTTCGGCGATCGGCTCGTCCAGCTTCGTAAGAAGCCCCAAGCCCCTGGTTGTGATGCTGACCGCGACGCGGCGGCGGTCAGATGGAGGACGGGTGCGGCTGACCAAGCGCTTCCGCTCCAGCCGGTCGATGAGCTTGGTGACGCCCGGGTCGCGCTCGATCATGCGCTGCGCGAGCGTCATCGTTGGAAGCCCGGCCGGCCCAGCTCCGCGCAGAATTCGGAGCACATTGAGCTGCTGCAGCGTGACGCCGTGCGCCTCGACGACGGCCGCGAATGTCTGACGCGCTCGAGCGGCGGTTGTGAAGAGTGTGACCAGGGTCTCTTGCGCGCGCGATGCGCCGCGAGATCGCCGGAGCGTCTCCGTTTTCATGTGCTTCAAGATAGACGGTGCGCGGTAGAGCGCGACTCCCGCGAACCCATCCGTCAGGTCTCCGGAGCGAGCAGCGAGCCGCGGCTCGTGATGGCGGCAGTCCGAACGCAGCCGACGTTCGCGGTCGTGGCTCGTCGAGCCCTCTTCTCGGTTGCCGACATCATCGGCACGAACCCGCACGCGAACTACGACATTGCTCCGGACGGGAGGAGCTTCGTCATGGTGCGTCGTACCCCGGCGACGCGCATCATGGTCATTCAAAATCTTCCGGTGTTGGTGCGCCATCTGGAGGGACGCGACGACGCGCGCTAGTCAGCGCGACCGGTTCCACTTCGCCGTAAAGCAACGCTCGTAGAGGCCCGCCCGGAGGCGAGAGTGGGCGCCCCGGTCTCAGGCGCCCCGGTCTCATCGGCGGCGGTCACATTCCCGTACTCCACTGACAGCACGGTACGCGTGCCGGGGGTGCTGCATGGGATTCGGGAAATCTCCAGTCCCTCACCAAGCACTCGGGCGGACGGGTCACCGCAGGACACGTCAGCATCATCGCTCACGTCACCCCGGACGAACTCCGGCGCAAACTGGAGCGAACCGACGTGGCGAATGGGTTTTTGAATCGCTTCATGGTGATCTGCTTCCGGCGCTCGCAATACCTTCCGGAAGGGGCGCAGCCGCCACGCGATGTGCTGCTCCGATTCGCGGAGCGGATGAGTGGTGCGCTCCGCTGGTGCCGATCGGTGGGCGAAGTCCGCCTCGATCCCAAGGCGAGAGAGCTGTGGCGCGCGGAGTATCCCCGGCTAGCCGATGGCAGGCCGGGACTCCTCGGGGCCGTTACCTCGCGTGGCGCGCCCCATGTGCTGCGCCTCGCCCTGATCTACGCCCTGCTCGAGATGTCGGGCGTCATCAAACGCTCGCGTCTCGCCTCTGCGCTCGGCCTGTGGGACTACGCGGAACGATCGGCCGCTTACGTGTTCGGGGAGTCACTCGGTAATCCCGTGACCGATAAGCTCCTCGCGGCGATCCGGGAGAGTGAGAACGGGACGACCGGTACCGAGATTCGGGAGTACTTCAACCGTCACCAGACTGACGAGGTCAGCCGGGCGCTGAGCGCGCTGGTGGAGCGAGGGCTTATCCGTCAGGAGAAGGAGCCGAGTGGAGGACGGCCGATTGAACGCTGGATCGCGACGGGTGCGACAAAAGCGACGGAAGCGACAAAACTCCTCGCCGAACGGACGATGCTGGACGAGCGGAACGGCATCATCACGGACGATCCCGACATGATCCCCTTCGATCGCGAGCATGAAGTGTTCGCGGCTCTTGCCCCGCACCTCCACAACACATCGAAAGGACAATCTCAATGAGTGATACGGAAAAGATCACCGCCGAGCGCGACGCGCTGGCCACCGCGCTGCTCGCCCACCATCTCGCCTTGCAGGGCGTGGACGCCGCCATCGCATCGATCGTGGCCC
>JBBQYZ010000794.1:0-1857 GCA_038208205.1 Gemmatimonadales bacterium
CTCCGGGAGCACGCTCCTCCTACGCGGGCGAGGCGACCGCGATGTCGAACCGGTCGCCCACGGCCACCCCGCGGCCGTTCGCCCACTCGAGCGGGGCGAGCCGGCGCTTGCCGGCGGGGTGCACCGCCGTGATCCGCACGGCGCCGGCGCCACAGGCCACGAGCATCCCCTCGACGTCGACCTGGATCACGTCGCCCGCCGAATGCACCGTGCCGCGCGGCGCCACGCGCGCGCCGAACAGCTTCACCTGCTCACCGCGCACCCGACTCCACGCACCGGGTTTTGGATCATAGGCGCGAACGTGGGCTCCCACCTCGTGCGCCGTGCGCGTCCAGTCCACCTGGCCGCCTTCGCGCGTCAGCTTCGCCGCGTATGTCGCTCGCGCGTCGTCCTGCGACTCCGCTGTCGCCAGACCAAGCTCGATCAGCGCGAGCGCCTGGATCAGCGCGCCGGACCCTAGCTCGCTGAGCCGGAGTGCCAGCTCGCCGCTCGTCTCGTCGGGGAGGATCGGCGTCGCCGCGCGCAGGAGCACGGGTCCGGCGTCGAGCGCCGGCACCATCCGCATGATCGACACGCCAGTCTCGGCGAGTCCCTCGTAGATGGCCGCCTGAATCGGCGCCGCGCCGCGCAGGACTGGCAGAAGCGACGCATGAATGTTGAGTGTGCCGAGCGGCGGCAGGTCGATCGCTGCTCGGGGGAGGATGTGTCCGGACGCCACGTCGACGGTCAGCTCGGGCTCCCGCGCGGACCTCTGGGCGACGAACTCGTCGCCGCGCGGCTTCTCGGGCTGCAGGACGGTGAGTCCTTCCATGGCGGCGACCTGTTTGACCGGAGACGGCTGCAGCGTGGAGCGCGAACGCCCCACCGCCTTGTCCGGCTGCGTGACGACGCCGACCACATCGAACCCTTCGCCGATCAGCGCGCGCAGCGGCGCGGTGGCGAACTCCGGAGTTCCCCAGAAGAGCACGCGCACCTACAGCTCCTCTTCCGGATGCGCGTGCTCGTCGCGTGACTCCGGCGTCTCGAGGGAGACGCGCCGGATGTAGCCCGGATAGTCGCCCGCCTGGAGCTTCCATTTCGCGAGTGCGGCGGTGCGCTTCAACACGCTGAGATAATCGAGGAACAACTTGCCGTCGAGGTGGTCGATCTCGTGTTGCACGCAGCGCGCGAGCAGGTCCGTCGCCTCCAGCTCGAACGGCCGCAGGTCGCGATCCAGCGCGCGCACCGTGACCGTTCTGGGCCGCTCGACGTCGGCGTAGATGTCGGGGATGGAGAGGCACCCCTCCTCGCCCTTCGCCTTGCCCGCGCGCTCCATGACCTCGGGGTTCACCAGCACGATCGGGTCGTCGTCCACCTCCACCACCGCGATCCGCTCGGTGCGCCCGACCTGCGGCGCGGCGAGCCCGATGCCGCGCGCGTGGTGCATGGTCTCGAACATGTCGTCCACCAGCCGTTGCAACTCCTCGGTCATGGTGGCAACCGGCACCGTGGCCAGCCGCAGCACCGGGTCGCCGAGGACGCGGATGTCGAGGATGCTCACGGCGCCGAGCTCACGCCTTGGCGGCGGGCGCGCTCGCGCCAGTGGCGACGATCCGCGCGATGCGACCACGCTCGACCACCAGTCGCGACTCGGCCGACTTGATCGTCACCTGGTCGTCCATCGGTCGTGCCTTCTCACCCTCGGCGACGACACTCTCGCGCACGTGCACCACCTCGCCGACGATGCCGCCGAAGGTGACGATCTGGTCGCCGCGCTTGATGTTGCGCAGCGCGTCTTCGTGCTTCCGCTTCTGTGCCTGCTGCGGGCGAATGAGCAGGAAGTAGAAGATGCCGAAGATGGCGACGAGCTGGATCAGG
>JBBQYZ010000795.1:0-1855 GCA_038208205.1 Gemmatimonadales bacterium
GAACGCGCTGCGGCATGCACTCGCGCCCACGGAATTCGGGTCCGGGCCCTGTTGGAGCCGCGAGTTCGTCCGGGTGCGCGCGCTCCGCTTCGCGGCGGTGGGCGCGGCCGCGGCCGCCTACGAGCGCGGCACGGAGCTGAACGAAGGGCTGGCGCAGTATGTCGAGCGCCGGGCGCGCGGGCGCCAAGTGACACTCGACGCCGCTGACCCGCCGGCGGCACAGGTGAGACAGCGCGCCTACGCCGTGGGCGCCGCGCTCGCGACCCTGCTCGATCGTGCCGATCCCGCATGGCGCTCGGCGCTGGAACGCCGTGCCGACAGCGCCGGTTTCTCGCTCGACGCGATGCTGGCGAATGCGGTGACGGTCCCGGTGCCTCCCTCCGTTCTGTGCTCGGTCCGGGTGCGCTTCACCTGGCAAACCGAAGCAGCCGACGAGGTCCGCGCCCTGCGGGCCGAGCGAGCGCGCCTGCGCGACGAGTACCTGGCGCGCGCGGGGTGGCGCCTCGTCATCGAGGCGGCCGAGGCGCCGTTCTTTCCGCAGGGTTTCGATCCGCTCAACGTCGCGCGTCTATCGGACACCGAGATCCTCCACACGCGCTATCTCAAGCTGAACGGCGCGTTGGGCTCGGTCGACCTTCTGGGCGCGCAGGCACTGACGGAAGGAACGCCCGGCGCACATCCGCTGTTCAATGGCGTGCGCCGGTTGACGATCACCGGCGTGACGACCTCGCTGTCAGTCCGCGATTCCGCGGGCACGCTGGCGCTGGACGCCCATGGTGTGGTGGCCCGGCTCCGCGGTATGCGCGCTGACACCCTGGCGCAGGCGATCCGCGTACGGCGACGGTGACAGCGGCCGCAGGCCGGCGTATCTTGTCATTATCATGCCATTTCTTCCTCTGCGCTCCCTCCCGCCGTCGGCCAACGCGAGCGTCGCCACCGCGTGGCTCGAGCGCATCGCCGACCGCTTGGCGAAGCCCGGCGCGGACGTGGCCGCGGACCGCGCGCTCCTCTGCCGGGAGCTACTCGCGGAGCTGAGCTACCCGCAGTACGCCGCCAACTATGAGACGGCCCTCGCCGATGGGTCGGTCCCACTCGGCACGCGCCTCGCGCTCTCGGCGCTCGACCCACGCCACGTCACGCTCGAGCCGGAGTTCTACGCCGACTGCGACGATGCGCGATTTCAGCCGGTGAAGCCGCTGCTCTGGCTCTGGTACTCGTTCGACCGCACGCCACTCGCTGGGCAGAACGTGGACCTGGGCGTGCAGCTTCGCCGCCTGCTCGCGCCGCGGATCTTCAAGTCGTGCGGCGAAAACTTCAAGGCGTTCCAGAACGTGGAGTTCTCGTTCGGCTACAACGTGGAAGTCGGCGACAACGTCGTCATCCACCGCAACGTGCTGCTCGACGACCGCGGCGGCATAAGGATGGGGAACGGCGTGTCGGTGAGCGACTATGCCAACATCTACAGCCACACCCACAGCATCGTGGACCAGCGCGACGTGACCAACGCGCTGACGATTCTCGAGGACGGGGTGCGCATCACCTACCACGCGACGGTGCTGGCCGGCGTGCGCGTCGGTGAACAGAGCATGGTGGGCGCCGCCGCCGTCGCGACGAAGGACGTGCGGCCGTACCACGTGAACGTCGGCATCCCGGCCAAGAGCATCACTGTCAAGCCGAACGCGCCGAAACGCAACGAGTGCCTGCCGACGGCTCACGACCGGAAGGACCAGAACGTGAGCGAGGCAGCGGAGCGGTAGGGGCTCCGGCTCACACGACGCGCAGCACGTCCTCCACGGGCCCGGCATCTCCGGCGCCGAGCAGCTGGACGATCTGCGACAGCGCGTCGCGCTCCTTG
>JBBQYZ010000796.1:0-1852 GCA_038208205.1 Gemmatimonadales bacterium
TGCAAAGTGAGGAGAAGACGATCGTCGACCGCGGCGCTGCGCAGTGCGGCGTCCGCCTCGTCGATGGGCTTTACGCCGACCGCGGCGACCGCGAGCGCGAGGCTGAGCGCGGGGTCGATGGGTAGCTGCACCGTCGCGAGAGCGGTGAGCTCCCGAGCCTTGGCGGTTCTCTCGTTTGAGATCGCGTGGCTGCGCTGGACGAGAGCCAGGGCGGCGAGGGCGATCGCCAACCCGAGCGCGACGACGACCGCTCCAAAGGTGAGCCTCCGGCGACGGCCGGCCGCCCTGAGACTGGCAAGGACGAGTTCGCCCTGCGGCGGCGTGATCCTCGGTTCGCGGCCGGGCGGGGCGCGGCTGAGCCAACCCTCCGCCTCGCGCAGCTCTCGGCCGCGCAGGAGGAAGCTGTCGTCCCGCTCGGATTCCTCCCACTCCGCGGCGCGCACGAGCAGGCGAGTGTGGGCGTGCAGCCATCCCAGGTCGGTGTCGAGCGTTCGCGCCAGCGCTCGCGCGCCCGCGTCGAAGTCCTCGTGCTCGCTCCAGGTAATCCAGTTGCGCGAGGAGAGCGGGAGTGGGACGGCGTTCGCCTCCACTTCCCGATGGACGACGGGGATGATGCGCTTGCCCGAGGCGAGCGCGTATTCGAGCTCGCGACTGCACACGGTCGAGTTCACCGAGTCAGGACTGATGACGAAAAGGAACGCGTCCGTGCCTCGAATGCCAGCTTCAACCTCGCGCCACCACTCGGCACTCTTCGGGATGTTGTCCCAGTCGACCCAGACACTCCTTCCCTGAGCGCCCAGCCCGTCGTACAACGCGCGCACGAAATCCCGATCGGCGCGCGAGTAGGAGATGAACACGTCGCACGACTCGGGTGCCGAGAGCGCTTCGGTGCCTGGCACGGGAGTGCGGGCGTCGCTCGTCATCTGCCTGACCAGGACAGGTGGTGGGGCGGCCGATGGACAGCGCGCAGCTTCTCGATCACGGTGGACCAGCCTAGCCGTGAGCGCATTGACCGGTCGGAGCCGAGTGGGTCCCGCCGGTGAACGAGGGAGTGTCGGGCGCGCTCAGTCGTTTTCGCAAGCGGTACATCCTGATGCTGCCGTAGTCCTTGGCGGTCGGCATGTGACCCACGTAGTCGCACGCGAACGAGTCGGCACCAGTGAGAACGAGCGCGGCCGCGAAGGCGTCCGTGACGTAGACGGCACCCGGGGGCGTGACGGGCTCAATGCGCGCGGTGCGGCTGACATGTGACCCCATGAACGCCGGCGTGCCCGTGATCGGGTCATTGATGTTGAACACGGGTCCAAGATGTCCGCCCAGCCGGAGCGCCAGATCGACGGGAAGGCCCTCGGCCGCGAGGTCGAGCCCGTCGAGCGCCGCGAGCAGGTCAAGCGCGCACGATGCGGCGGCGACGGCATCGGTGAGGACGACGTAGAGGGCGTCACCCCATGTGTTGCGATAGCAGATGGCCTCCTGCCGCTTGAGGACGTCGCCGAAGGCTCCGAGGACCTTGTTCGCAAAGCGCGGCAGCTGCTCGTCCGAGAGCCTGGAGAACCCTTTGACGTCAGCGAAGAGCAATGCCCGTACGACCCTTCCCGATGCGCTTTCCTCACGGGGCGGCGGGCTCGCGGCGCCCACGTCGAAACGGCGCCCGCTAGGTGCCACCGCCACAGAAGGTCGCCCGCCAAGACGCCAGGTCGCCACGTCGATCGCCGTGCCCGCCGCGCCGCGGGCGGGGCCACCATCCCACACCGTGAGTTGGCGAACGCCGGCGTCAAGGAAGCGTGCGCGCAAGAGGGCGAGCCCCATCCCGAGCTCTGCCGCGTAGCGGTGAAGGACATCGTCACCGAGG
>JBBQYZ010000797.1:0-1844 GCA_038208205.1 Gemmatimonadales bacterium
GGTCCGAGGCTCGGACTTGCCCCCCACTTCACGTTCCCATATCGTGGAGTCGCGCTCCGCGTCAGCGTGTGATGATCTGTATGACCGGTCCCACGTCGCGGCGGGTAAACTTCTGCTGCGCCGCCGACGCCTCGTAATAGCGGACGAGCCGAACGTTCTCGAAGCCAACCGATTTGAGCGTCTCGATGGCGCCGAACAGCCCGTCATTCATGTACACGACGGTCCCGGGCTGGAACCATCTCCGGCGCTCGGCCGAGATGTAATGGTATAGATTGATCTGGGTGGCGACGGCGAGCTCGGCCTCCGTGATGGTTTTGGAATCGCCGTGCGTCGGGGAAGCTGCACTTCCCTCGGGCTGCGTGCGGGGCGCACATCCGGCAGCCAGCAGCAGGGAGCCGATCGCGAGCATGCAGAGACCGTCAGAGAGGCGCGTCACGGGAATCGTCTCGATGGAGGTTGCGGGCCGGAGCCGGTAAGCACGCGGGAAAGGTGAGGGGGGTGGAGAGGTCGCGCCAGAGCGACGGCGCTCCCCGAATGGGCAGCGAATCTGGCCCTCTACTTGCCCTGAATCCCATCGTGCACTCCGCCCCGGGGTGCCGCAAGCGGTGGACGCGGGAGACACTTCGGTGCACACTGGTGAAGCTGGGCTGCCGCCCATTCTGGTCGTCGACGATAACCACGACAATGCGGAGATCATCCGGCAGTACCTGGAGATCCGCGGCTATCCGATCTCGGTCGCACACAATGGCGACGAGGCGCTCGCGATGTTCGAGACCGTGAAGCCGGCGCTCGTGCTGCTCGACGTGATGATGCCGGGGCGGGATGGCTGGGAGGTGTGCCGGCTGATGAAGCAGCATCCAACGCTCGGCCGCACGGTACGGATCATCATGGTCACCGCGCTCGACGCGTGGGACGACAAACGCGAGGCGCTGCAGCTCGGCGCCGACGATTACGTGGAGAAGCCATTTGATCTGCCGACGCTCGCCAAGACCGTGCAGCGTAACCTCGACCAGATGCGCGTCGCGTCCTAGCACCACCCCGCGCCCCGCCGTCGACACGCGGGTCGCGTGAGCGAGTCAGTCCTCCTCACCGATACCGACGACGCCACGATTCGCGAGGCCGTCGGGCTGCTGGACGGTTGGCGCGCCGAGCCTCGCGCCCTTCCCGAGGTGCCTTCGGCGCTCGCCGAGCCGAACGTCCGGGCCCTGCTACTCACGACGGACGACCCCTCGCTGTTGCGCACCAGCATGGAGCAGGCACACGCGCGCGGAATTCCCGTCCTGGTGGGATGCGCGGACGAGGCGGGGCGGCGGCGCGCCGTCGAGCTGCGGGCGGAAGAGTGGTTCATCCTGCCCGCCACGGCGGCGGAGATCGCGGCCCGAACCTGGTCCGCCGTCGCGAGGGGAACGGCGCTCGGGGCGGCCGCGGCGCAGCGCGTGGACCACGCAGAGTACGAGCAGATGCTCCACGATTCGCTCACCGGGTTGCCGACGCTGCCGGTGGCGATCGAGCGCTCGCGCGCCTTCTTCAAGACGCGCGGCGAGCTCGTGGTGCTGTACTTCAATTTCGTGCGCTACTCCAAGATCGAGGAGATCTACGGTTGGGAGAAGCTGGACGCGGTGCTGGAGACGACGGCGAGCGCGGTGCGCGGATTCCTCGACGACGGCGAGCCGGGCGAGTCGCGGGTGATGGTGAGCTTCACCAATGATGACGACTTCATCTTCTTCCATGTTCCGGACAAGGGAGTGGCGGCGGCGTCCGAAAGCGACATCACGGAGATGGTGACGCGGCTGCAGCGGCACGTCGGCGCGCAGATCGAGTCGGCGCACGGCGAAGACATCGCG
>JBBQYZ010000798.1:0-1838 GCA_038208205.1 Gemmatimonadales bacterium
GCCGAGCGTGGCCAGCGACCGCCACCCGGGCACCCGCCTCGGCCAGGAGCAGCGATATCTCGCGTCCGATCCCCTACCCGCCACCGACCACTAGCGCCGCCTTGCCCTCCAAGCCGAAAAGCTCGAGCAACGTCATCGTCGCCGTCCTCCCGCAGTGGTCACTACTTGAACGCTAGGGGGTTGATGGGCGAGCCGACGGCGCGCGTCACCTTCAGGACGGGCGCGGTGAAGAAGAACTCCCACACGCCGTCGCCTGCGCAGTCGGCCGCAAGGGCCTCGAGGTCGAAGATCTCACCGAGGGTCATTCCGACGTCTCGGATGAGGACCATATGGACGCACATGTACGCGTTCGAATCCTCGGGTGGGATCACTTCGATCGCGAAGTTGTCAGAGGCGACCGCGGCCACGTCGCGGTCGCTCAGCCACTCGCAGCAAGCGAGACCAAGCCCCGGTTCCTTCCCCATGAACGCGACTCGGTCCCCCGTCTCCACGAACATGCGCCGCCAGCCTGTTCGGAACAGGAGGATGTCGCCCGCGCCCACGGCGACGCCGCCTTGGCGCTCGATCGCGGCGTCGAGGTGTTCGGGGGTGATGGCGAAGCCGGGATCCAACCACGGCACACCCTCCAACGCGGCGATGTCGAGCAACACGCCGCGCCCAGCGATGCCCGTCGCCTGCGCCTCGATCCCCGCGTGGACCGCTCCGCGCGGCGTCACGTCGCTCGCGGGGAACCCGTTGTAGAGGCGGTCGTCATAGAACACGTGCGCCAGGCCGTCCCACTGGGTGGCGCACTGCAGCGCCATCACCACATAGTCGTCGGCGTAGCGGAACGCGCCGGGCAGGTGCTCCTGCGCGTGGCCGGTCGCCGACATCAGGTGGAGTGGGTTGCTGCGCAGTCCCCCAGGTTGCGGTCCCGTCTCGTCGAACGGGATCCCCAGACTGAACACCTTGCCGGTCCGCACGAGCTGCGCGGCAGCCATGAGCCGTTCCGGCGTGACGAGGTTGGTGGTGCCGCGCTCGTCGTCGTCACCCCATCGGCTCCAATTACTCAGCCGTGCACCGACGCTCCGAAAATCTTCCACCGCGTTCCTTCCGCTCGTCCGCGAGATCGATGATGGCAGGTTCGTCGTGTGTCGAGCCATCGGACCTCATGACCTGCGGCGGCAGTTGTTGCGTTGCGTTGGACGCAAATGGGACATGGCGATGGCTCCTGGACCGGCCCTTCGCGTGGGCAAACACCCCACTGGAGACTCTTCTACGCCGGACAAAGCGCCCATCGCACCTCTTGGCGCTGCCGTGACCCTGCCGCGCCGCCTTAACGCAACAATGCCCTCGTGGGCTCTGTTGCGTTGTGCGGGAGTGAGGGATGTGAGGGCCCGTGCTCAAGCCGCGCATTCGATCTTGTCTGGTCACGGTGTCGATGCGCCGCCAATGTTGGACGCGGCTGCGGCGGCTTTGATGGCGGGCGCGTCGGCTTTGAGGAAGAAGCCGGCTTTCACGGCCCGGTCGGTCGCCTGGTTCCAGGCCTTGACGAACGCGGCGTGGGTCGGGTACAGCGAAGCGAGCTTTGCTACGTCGAGGGGAACGGTGGTCCCGAAGAGTCCGCAGAACGCGCCTCCCGACTGCCCGAGACCCGACAGAGCAGCGATCGGTACGTCAACTTGCGGACTGCGGATCCCGCCCTGGGCGTTCCCGCGAGCGTCGAGCTTGAACAACACCGTCGGATGGACCGTCTTGTCGCCTGCCACGGTCGTCACTGTCGGTTGCGGCACGGTCTGGAGTCTCGGCGCTTTCGGTGGCGGCGTGCCATTGCTCACCCAGCGATTCAGCGCGTCCAC
>JBBQYZ010000799.1:0-1833 GCA_038208205.1 Gemmatimonadales bacterium
GACACGCGCGGCGCCGGAAATCCGGCGCCGCGCGTCGTTCGTCCCCCACGTCCTGTCGTGATCGTCGCCTGATCCTTCTTGCCGTCCTGTCACTTCTGATCTCACGCCCGTGGTCGGTCGAGGCGCAGGCATCGCCCCGGACCATCGCCGTCGACGAGCGCCTCGCGGCCGACGCCAAGCTCCGCGTCGGGGACCGGGTTATCGTCGCCGGCACGGCCGGCGCGTCGGGCGACACCGTGTTGATCGGGGCGGTCGTGCGACGGCGCGCCGACCCGGCCGAGATCGCGCGCGGCGAGTATCGCGTGCGGCTGCACCTCGGTGAGCTCCAGACGCTCCTCGGCTATGGTGACCGGGTGGATCGCTTCGCCGTCGCCGCACCCGGCGACGTCCGCACCGACAGCGCGGTGGCGCGCATCAACGATGCGGCGTTCGGCTTTCGGGCTCACCGGTCGCGTGACATCGCCGTGGAAACCTCGCGCACCTTCGCGGTGGTCTCACGCTTCCATCGCGCGATCGGCGTGATCACGGTGGTCGCGAGCGCGATCTTCCTGCTGTGCATCATGCTGCTCAAGGTCGAGGAGCGGCGGCGCGACGTCGCCGCCCTGCGTCTGATGGGCATCTCGGCGCGCACCGTCGTGCGCAGCGTGGTGCTCGAGGCGGCGGGGGTCGCGGTGCTGGGGAGCGTGGCCGGTGTCGGGGTCGGCGCCGCCGCGTCGTGGCTCGTGAACCGGCACTACCAGGCCGTGTACCGCACGCCGCTCCGATTCTCGATCGTCACCGGCGACATCGTGCTGCTCGCCGTGGGGCTCTCGCTCGTGCTGGGGATCGCCGCCGGCTGGCTCGCCGCACGCCGGCTCGTCCGCACGCCGCCTCTCGCACTGTTCGGACGCTAGCGTGATTCTCACCCTCGCCGCCGCATCCCTCTTCCGCCACCGCGCGCGCACGCTGCTGGCCGTGCTCGGCGTGGCCGTCAGCGCCGCCATGCTGCTCGACATGGTGATGCTCGCCAGCGGGATGCGCGAGTCGTTCCGATCGCTGTTGCTGTCGCAGGGTTTTCAGCTGCGGCTGTCGCCGAAGGGAACGCTTCCCTTCGACACCGAAGCCACCATCCGCGATGCCGCCTCGCTGGTGGCGCGACTACGAGCGCGTCCCGACGTGGAACGGGTGAGTCCCGTGCTCGGTGGGCAGCTGCACGTGCCCACTGCCGCCGGCGCGGTGACCGTGGCAGCGCTCGGCTTGGAGGCGTCAGTCCAGGGCGACTACGAGCTGGTGTGCGGTCGGCCGCCCGCCGCGCGAGACGAGATGGTCGCGAACGATGCGGCGCTCGCGGCGCTCAGCCGCCGCGTCGGCGACACGGTCACCGCGGCCGCCGGCTACGACGCGCAGCTCCGGTCGCTCGCCGGTGCGCGTGTCATGCGCATCGTGGGGCGGGTACGATTCGTCTATTTCGCCGCCGAGCAACGCGGGGCGGCGCTGCCGCTCGCCACGCTCCGCGCGATGCAGGGACCCGATGCCGCCGACCGGCTGTCGCTGGCGATGGTACGAGTGCGACCCGGCGCCGACGTCGAACGGGTACGCAACCAGGTGGGAACGCTCTTCCCGCGAGTGACGGTGATCTCCACCGCCGAAGCGCTGCGGCAAGTGGACGAGCGGCTCAGCTACTTTCGCCAGCTCGCCGTGATTCTCGGCGCCGTGAGCCTCGTGGTGGGCTTCCTGCTCGTCACCACCCTGGTGACCGTATCGGTGAATGAGCGGATCGGAGAGATCGCCGTGATGCGCGCAATCGGAGTGCACCGGTGGCGCATCGTCGCGCAGATCGTGCTCGAGGCGGGG
>JBBQYZ010000800.1:0-1823 GCA_038208205.1 Gemmatimonadales bacterium
GCTCGCGTGGAAGCACGTGGTGCTCGCATTCGCGACAGGCGTTCCGCTCTCGCTCCTCGCGGCCCTCGTCCCGGCGCTCGAGGCGTCGCGAGTGACGCCGATGGCGGCGATGCGGGGCGCCGACCAGGTTGACGCGCGCACCCGGTTTCCGCAGCGCTCGCTCCGGGCGGGGGGGATGCTCCTCGCCAGTGGTGGGTGGCTGGCGACACTCGGCCCTGTCCGCGGCCTCCCCCTCTTCGGCTACGCGTCCGCGATCGCCATCATCTTTGGCGCGTCATTCCTGGTGCCCTCGGTGCTGTTTGCCGTCGCCCACGCCATCGAACGGCCGGCCCGCCGGCTGTTGAACGTCGCGGACTGGCTGGCGGTCACCAACTTCTCTGCCGCGGTGCCGCGCCTCTCGATCTCCGTTGCGGCGCTGGCGGTCAGCCTGTCGATGATGGTGGCGGTGTCAGTGATGATTGGCAGCTTTCGCGAGACGGTGATCTACTGGGTCGGACAGACGCTCCAGGCGGATCTGTTCGTCAGCCCGGGGTCGAGGCAGGCAGGGGGGGCCGAGCAGACGCTCTCTGGTGTCGTCGTCCGGACCGTCAGCGCGAGCGCGGATGTCGCGGCAGTGGACCGGTTCCGAAGCATCGAGGTTCCGTACGGCGACACGCGTGTTCGGGTGGGCGGGGGGGATTTCGACGTGCGCCTCGCACACGGGACGCTGCTCTTCAAAGAGCCGTCCGATGCGCGCGACGCGATGCGCCGTGCCATCGGACAGGACGCCGTCGTCGTGTCGGAGAGCTTCGTCATCAAGCAGCACATCGCGGTGGGCGGTGAAGTGCTGCTCCCCACGCCGAACGGTATGGTGCCCTTCAGAATCGCGGCGGTCTATTACGACTACTCCAGCGACCGCGGCGTCCTCGTGATGGACCGCGCCACGTTCGAGCGTCACTATGGCGACGGCGCCACCAACGCGCTCGGTGTCTATCTGCGGCCGGGAACGGATCCGGACGCAGCGCGGCAGCGCCTTCTCGCCGCAATCGGCGACACGCACCGGGTGCTCATCAACACGAACGCGTCGCTGCGGGCCGAAGTCCTGCGCATCTTCGACAGCACCTTTGCAATCACGTACGCGCTCGAGATCATCGCCATCCTTGTCGCGATACTTGGGGTCTCCGGCACCCTCCTCACGTTGATCCTGGAGCGCGAACAGGAGTTTACCGTCCTCCGGCTCATCGGAACAGGCCGCAAGCAGATCCGGCGGATGGTGGTCGGCGAGGCGGTGCTCATAGGTGCGATTGGTCAGGCTCTCGGCCTGATCGTCGGCCTGCTGCTCTCCCTCGTGCTGATCTACGTGATCAACGTGCAGAGCTTTGGATGGACCATTCAATTCCACCTGCCCGCCGGATTTCTGCTGCAGGCGTCCCTGCTGATGGTTGTCGCCACAGCGCTTGCCGGGCTCTACCCTGCGCGGCGCGCGCAGAAGCTCGGCACGTACGCGCAGCCTGCGGAGAACTGACCCGTCGCCACCCTCGAGGGAGCCCCTCTCGGGCCGCACGCCCCGTACAGTGCTCAACGTCCGCTCTCAGGGTCAGGAGCCGAATGCTACCGCGGGGACGGCGCGGCCCCCGTCAGCGACCAGGGCGAGCGATACGGCCTTGTGACCAGCTTCTGCGCCTCGGCGTCCTCCACGATCCGCTCCTTCGCGACATCCCACTCAATTCTCCGACCGGTCCGGAACGCGATGTTGCCGAGGTGGCAGGCGATCATGGAATTGTGGCCAATCTCGACATCCGAATGCGGCCGCTGGCGCGAATCGATGCACTCGAGGAAGTTGC
>JBBQYZ010000801.1:0-1823 GCA_038208205.1 Gemmatimonadales bacterium
CCTCCGCGCTCGCGGATGAGGTTGTGCGACTCAATCCGGACTCCCTGCGTTTTCACCAGAAGCGGGTGGAGTACGCCTTCCGGCAGAACGAGCGGGGCCGATTGATCGAAGCGTACCTCGAGCTGGCCGACGCGCTCTTTCGCGCCAGCCACCTCGAGAAGTCGCGCGCGATCTATCAGCGTGTGCTGGACCTTTCGCCGGACGACATTCGCGCCCGGGCCGCGCTCGATAGCTTTGCGGCCGCTGAGCCGGTGCCGCCACCCACCGCGCCGGCCGGACGGTCACGAAATGGGGGCGCCGCCACGCGCCCCGTCCCTCCGCCGGCGCGCCGCACCGGGTCGGCGGTGTCGGAGGATGAATTCGTCAACCTGGGCGACTGGCTCCGGGACGACGAGGCGCCCAAGGACACGCGGATGGTCGTCGCCGAGCAGGAGCCTTCCGGTGACGAGGAGGCCGACTTTCAGGACATGCTTCGGAAGTTCAAGCAGGGAATCGCCGAGAACGTCGAGGAGGAAGATCATCAGGCGCACTACGATCTCGGAGTCGCCTACAAGGAGATGGGGCTGACCGACGAGGCGATCGCCGAATTTCAGAAGGCGCTCCGCGCGCCGGCGAACCGCGTGCCCGCCTACGAGGCACTTGGCCAGTGCTTCATGGAGAAGGAGCTCTATCCCATGGCCTCGACCATCCTCTCCCGCGCGCTACACGAGAAGGGAACGACCGAGGATCAGCTCGTCGGCGTGCTCTACCTGCTGGGTCTCTGCGCCGAGCAGCGTGGGCAGAACGACATCGCCCTCGAGTTCTACCAGCGGGTGTTCGTCGTGGACATCCAGTTCCGCGACGTCGGCGACCGACTCGTGGCCGTGGAGAGCGCGCGCTCGTGACGGGAGCGTCCGCGCGCGTGCGCGTGCCGGCGACCGCCGCCCTGCGGGAGATCCAGGGGCCCGTGGCTACGCGGCTCGACGACGTGGTCGCCGAGATGCGGCGCGTCGTCACGGCGGACATCCCGTTGATCGAGCAGGTGAGCGGCCACCTGTTGCAGATGCGCGGCAAGATGTTTCGTCCCACCCTCGCCCTGCTCGCGAGCGAGACGGCCGGCACCCCCGAACCGCGCGTCATCACCCTCGCAGCCGTCGTGGAGCTGATGCACGTCGCGTCGCTCGTGCACGACGATTCAGTGGACCACTCATCGATGCGTCGTGGTCTGCCCACGGTGAATTCGCTGTTCAGTCACCAGATCAGCGTGATCATGGGCGACTTCCTCTACTCGCGGGCGCTCGAGGCGCTCGTGGCGCTCGCCGACCTCGACCTGCTCCGGGTGCTGACGGGCGTCTCGACGCAGCTCACGATCGGTGAGATGCGGCAGCTCGCCGCGGTGGAAACGCTCGCTTTCAGCGAAGCCGACTACGAAGCGCTGATCGCCGCCAAGACGGCGTCGCTGCTGAGCGCGGCGTGCGAGACCGGGGCGATGTGCGGCGCTCCTGGGCACCGCGAGACGCTGCGGTACTACGGTGAACGGCTGGGCATGGCCTTCCAGGTGGCCGACGACATTCTCGACTACACCGGCAGCGCGTCCGTCACGGGGAAGCCTTCGGGTTTGGACCTGCGGGAGCACAAGGTCACGCTTCCGCTGATCGCGGCGCTTCCGCGGCTGTCGGTCACGGCACGTCGGGCAGTGGAGACGCTCTTCGATACGGAAGCGCCATCCGATGCGCAGATCGGCCAGGTCATCGGAATCGTCGCCGACGCCGGTGGCATCGATGCCGCACGGCGGCGCGGCGAGCAGTTCGCTCGCGAAGCCGAGGAGGCGCTGACGCGCCTTC
>JBBQYZ010000802.1:0-1820 GCA_038208205.1 Gemmatimonadales bacterium
CGTGGTGAACGTCAGCGCCGCGCCGGTCGAGGTCGTCAAGGTCACCGTCGATGGATCCCCGGCGACGCCCTGCCGCTGCGGCGGGCGCCAGTACAGCCCGGGCGCATTCTGCGGAATCGTCGTCGCATCACCGGGGACGAATGCGCCCGGCCAGCATTGTGGAGGGCTGCACGCCTCGGCGGGACGCGACGAGACGAGGAACGCGGGAAGGATCAGAAGCAGGGGAAGGGAGCGCACGCGGGCCCTTCGAGCAAGCCGTATGCCTCGACCCGTCCACGCGAATCCACTCACTTGCCCGGCGAGCCTGTGCGAGAGGTGCGCAACGCTCGGGCAGCCCCCGACATGCGCGTCATGCACGGAATCTCCTGCTACCGTCCCTCGGTTGGACCCTCACCAATGCCGATCTCGATCCGCGCAAGCGCGTGCATCCTCGCCTGGCTGGTCGCCTGCACCTCCCCCCGGGTGCCGTCGGAGAGCGTACCGCCAAGCGCGGCTCCGACCGCGGCAGCACCGAAACCGCGGCAGGTCGACGACACCTTGGTCGGCGTGATCGGCCAACCGGCCCCGCCCTTCGAAGTCTCGCAGTGGTTCAACTCCAAGCCCCTCGCGCTCGCCGACCTGCGCGGCAAGGTCGTGTTCGTGCGCTGGTTCATGGGGCCGTCGTGCCCGTTCTGTAGCGCCACCGCGCCGACGTTGCGCGCGCTCGACGAGCACTACGCCGCGAAGGGCCTCGCGGTGATCGGCATGTATCACCACAAGGAAGAGACCCCGCTCGACCCCAAGCAAGTCGAGGGCTGGCTCACGCACTATGGCTACAAGTTCCCGGTCGCGATCGACAAGGACTGGCTGACCCTCCGCCGCTGGTGGCTCGATGCTCACGCGCGCTCGTACACGAGCGTCAGCTTTCTGATCGACAAGACCGGCATCGTGCGCCGCGTCCATCTCGGCGGCACGATCGCGCCCGAGGGCGCGGACATCGAGGCGATCCGCGCCGACATCGATCGCCTGCTCGCCGAATAGCGTGATCGCGAGCCTCAGGGATACGGCAGGATGTCGGAGATTCGTGCGCTTCGATGCACGCTTTTCCAGGCACGGCGACCTTGCCTCTCGCAGGCGACGATCGATGTCTCCTCGGGTAGACGGGTCGTCTCCCTCGGGATGCTGCCCCACCGGGATTGGAGCCTGATGTCCGCAGGATACGCGAGGCACGTGCGGTGCACGACGGTCCAGGGTGCACCGCCCTGATCGACCCGCGAGCGACGACGACGACGAGTGCGCCACGGGCCGCGCGCCGTCGACTGTGACCAGCCCCTGGAGCGACACGGCGGTCGACGACTCCCAGCTCGAGGGAACCGGCACCGGCCTCGCGCTCGCACCGGGTCGCCATACGATCGTCGTCGTTTGCAGCGAGTGCGCGAAGGCACGCACGATCAAGAAGACGGTCAAGGAGCACGCGAGCCTCGTGTCGGCCGCCCAGCTCGCCGATGACGAACCGGTGTTCACCTCGGCTGCGTTCACGCCGATCGATCCGGAGCCGCTCCGCTCCGCACACGGCGGCGTCGCGTCCTCTCCACAGGTTCCGCGCCACGCGGCCGACCCGTGGGACTTCGCCCATCACGATCGCCGCCGCCGCTGAGTCCTCGCTAGCTACGCGGCGCGATCACGGCGTCTTGAGCCGGGCGTTGGCGGCATCGAGCGCCGCTCTGGTTGCGGCGAGCTCGTCCTCGAGCGCAGTGATCCGCCGGTGGCCCCTGAGCACGAGTCCGATCAGCACGGCGAGGACGACCGCCACCACGATCATCCCCATCCGAGATCGAGGC
>JBBQYZ010000803.1:0-1816 GCA_038208205.1 Gemmatimonadales bacterium
CAATCCGCCGGCTGCTCGCCATAGACCGGCTCGCGTGGCATGATCTCGAACTCGTTGTCGCAGCCGCCCCTCTCGGGGATGATGCTGACAAAGCCGCCCGCCCCATCATCGTTCACGAACAGGACGAGCTGGGGATTCTCATACGGCGGCATCACGAGGTACGCCGCAGTGCAGTGCACGGCGATGAACCCGTTCTGGAGCCGTGCCCTGCCGTCCGTTGACGTCATCGTCGTGAAGGTATACCTGCCGAACGCGGGCGAGAGCGAAGGCTGGAACACGCCGGTAGTGAAGAAAAAGGTTCTTCAGGGAATTCCGGGGAAGGCGGCGCGGATTTTCAGGAAGAAGTAGGCGTCGTTGCGGTAGCCGTAGGCCATGCGCTTGAGGACTTTGATCTTGTTGTTGATCCCCTCGAGGATGCCCGTGTGCAGCGGGAAGTGGCAGTGCGCGAGGATGCCCGGCAGCTTGGGCTTGAGGTTCCGCGCGAAGGTCACGAGCGCCGGGATGCGGCTGCGCGTGGCCCAGCCGTACCACTCGTCCCAGGCGTGGAGGGCGGCCCCCACATACTGGTAGCGCCAGAGTTCCTTCAGGGCATCCTTGAGCACATAGACGACCCACAAATGGCGGTTGGCCGCGAGCACCTCCTTGAGCCGGATGCGCTCGAACCGGGTCAGGTTCGCCTTGTTGCGGAGTAGGACCCAGCGGGTGCCCTTGATCACCCGGCGACGCGCGCGAATCGCCGGCGCGTTTGGCCCCGCGGCGCGCGCGATCCGATTGGTCTCATCGACCCGCACCCGATCGACGACCTCTCGCCCGAACTTCGCCACGACGTGGAACAGGTCATAGACGATGCTGATCTGCGGACAGTGCGCTCTGGTCTCCTGCTCATACGCCTCGCTCATGTCCATCACGGCCACCGTCAGCGCGGCGCACCCCGCTGGACCGAGGAGCTCGAAAAAGGGGCGCAGATCCTCCCGCTTCCGCCCGCGGCCCACCCAGAGCACGCGACGCGTCGACGGATCGACTACACTCGTGGCGTACCGATGCCCCTTCTGGATCGCGAACTCGTCGATGGCAATCTGGCGCACGCCGGTCAGGTCGATCGGCCCGAGCCGTCGCTCCATCGCGGCCTGATCGATCGCCTGCACGGTATCCCAACTCAGCCCGAACCACGTCGCGACGTGCTGGATCGGCAGCAGTTGCGCCAGCCGCGCCACGCTGTCCGCGAACCGGGTCGTCATGCGCGCATACCGGTCGAGCCACGGGACCGTCTCGACCGTCGGGCCACAGCGCGGACACAGGAGACGCGCCCGTGGGACGATCAGCCAGGTCGCGGCATCGAGGATCGGCAAGTCGCGCACGCGGCGCTCGGCGGTCTCGTGGATCGCGGTGACGACGTCGCCACAGTTACTGCAGCGCTTCTCCGCCGTGGCGATCGGCTGCAGTCGCAGGAGAATCTGCGGCCCCGCCTTCCGCTCGACCCCAACCAGCTCAAAGCCCTCCCAGCCCCCTAACAGCGTGGTGATCTCCTCGTATGCCATTCGCACCTCCGATGCGGAAAGCATGCGCTCCGATCACCTGCCTGTCACCCCATCTCCCCGATTTTCCCTGAAGAACCTTATTTTTGACCCTGCATATCATAGGATGCTCGAAGGTGTAGTTACCTTCCTCACTCAGGACGGCAACATGCTGTTCTCGCGGTGGCGCGACGTTGAGGTTGAACTCAACGCTCCGAGCTTAATCGCCGTCTGTGTATACTCATTCCATCCATGCACTTGAAGCTTCTGGCATTAGCTGCATGCATCTGTAGCGTTGGATG
>JBBQYZ010000804.1:0-1811 GCA_038208205.1 Gemmatimonadales bacterium
GCGGATGAACATGTTCCGCACGAACAGCATGTGCCACGCGTTGGGGGAGACGAACCGCACGGCGAGCCGGTGCACCGGGTCGGCTCCGGCGTAGAGATCCTGAATGAACAGCTCGCGCTGTCCATCGAGGTGGTCCTGCACGTCGGCGAGAAGCGCGTCGAACTTTGCCGGCGGGAAGGATTGATTCACCTTTCCCCACCAGATGTCCTGCTCTGTGCCCGCCTCCCGCACGAGGAACTTGTCGTTCGGGGAGCGACCCGTGTGCGGTGTGGTCACCGCGACGAAGGCCCCACCGTTGGTCAACTCTCCTTCGTCGCGCCGGACAGCGGCCTCCACGAGCTCGGCTGCGACAAGGTTCCAACGGAGCGATCCGGTGGGCTGAAGCCCCTGTTCCTCGAGCCCGTGCTCTCCGCGCTTCGGGCCGCCGTGCCGGGGGGTAGTTTGCGTTGCCATGCGTAAGATCTCCAGTGGCCGCGCGCCGGTCTGCTTCGCTGCGCGGCGCCACGATGTGGGTCGCACGTCCATCGAGCGTTATCAAGTTGGTGACGGGCGTGAGCGCGCTCAAGGCCGAGAGCGATTCGCTCGCGCTCGCCAGGGTCTGGCGCTTGCCCTGGAACGAAGCGCCGCGCAAGTTGGTAACAACACCGTGTCGCGCTCAATGAGTCGTTTCGGAACTCGCGTGCTGCGCGTCGCCGCGATCATCGCGCTCGCGGCGCAGCTGGTCGTTGCTCTCGTCGCGCCCGCGGCCGAGGCACGCTCGGGGCGCAGCGCACCGGCGCACGTCGAGAGCGCGGGCACGCATCGCCACCATTCCCACGATCCGTCCCAGTGTGCGGCGTGCATCGCGCAGCACCTGGTGGCGCTGGTCATCCGCCCGCCCGGACTCGCCTTCTCTCTGGCGGCCTTTGACGACTCGCGGCGCGCACCACCACCGCTCGCCGCGGTTGCGCGACAATTCGGTCCCGAGGCAGCCCGCGCACCGCCGCCGTCCCTCTGCTGATTCGGTAGCGCCGCTATCGGATCGATGATGGGAACGCGCGCGTGCGCACACCCCGCGCGCTTTCCTTCGCTCCTCCAACCTCCGCTCACACGCCTCGCTCGACGCTCGGGGCGAGACGTCGCGGGGGGCGCACCGGAGGACGTGTATGCGGGCGTTCGACAGCCGAGGGATGAACTTCCATGCGAGTCAGAGAATGATGCGGACCGAGCTTCTTCTAGGTGCGCTCGCGCTGTTTGGCGCGTCCGCGGTGAGTGCTCAGGAGCCCGATACCACCGCCCGGCGCGACTCGTCGGCGCAGGCGGACAGCATCGCGCGCGAGGATTCCATTCGCATCGTCCGCGAGCTGGAGCGCGTGCAGAGCGAGCCAAAGGTTCCGAACGAGCCGACGACCCCGAGCCAGCCGCAGCCGCAAACCGGCGGCCCCGGCGGCTCGAGCAATCCCCGTCTGCTGCCGGACGTCAGCGCTGTCGGCGATCTCATCGGCGACCTGTCACCGGCCCGGGCGACGCAGGACGACGGATCCCGCTTCGGTGTCCGTGAGGTCGAGCTCGCGTTCCAGGCGGCCGTCGATCCGTTCTTTCGGGGCGATGTGTTCCTGGGATTGTCGGATCTGGAGAAGGTCTCGATCGAGCAGGCGTTCCTCACGACCACTGCGCTACCATACGGGCTCGAGCTCAAGCTCGGGCGCTACCTCATGCCGGTGGGAAAGATCAACCTCACGCACCGGCACGATCTTCACACCGTCGAGTATCCATACGTCGTTCAGAAGTTCTTCAGTCCCGACGGGCTGAAGGGAACCGGCGTCTGGGCG
>JBBQYZ010000805.1:0-1810 GCA_038208205.1 Gemmatimonadales bacterium
CGCTGCTCCGTGAGCACGAACTCGCCGCCAGTGAAGTCCCCGCCCGGCACCGAGAGCAGGAAGGCCACCTGTAACGGGAAGACGTGATCCCCGTACACGTCCTGGTGCAGACAGTTGTAATCGCCCTCGCCATACTGCAGGAGCAACGGAGTCGGTCGCGTCTGGCCGGCTCGGTGACACCGGTCGAGAAAGGTGGCGTGGTCGTCCGGGTACGTCTCCTCGACGCTCAACGCCTCGTTCCAGCGGTTCGCGATGCCGGCCAGTGGCGGGTACAACGCCGTACGCAGATCCGAGATCACCGTCGGGAGGGGATACGCGAAGTACTTGTACTCGCCGCGCCCGAAACCGTGACGTCCCATCACGACCCGGCTGCGGAACGGGGCGTCACTCGGGTAACTGGCGGCAAGAGCCGCGCACTGCTCCGGCGAGAGCACCGCACGCGCCACTGCACAGCCGTGCGCATCCAGGTCGTCGGCGATGCCCGGCCAATCGAGCGTGGCGACTCGCTCCCGGACGTTCGTCATGAAGCTGCTCGAGCGAGGCGACGCCATGACGCCGGTCATGATACCGCCCCCCGTGCCCCTTCGGCTGCCGCTTCGCGCTCGAGCAGCGTCCGCTTGCGCTCCACACCCCACCGGTAGCCGGAGAGCGCGCCGTCTCTCCGCACGACACGGTGACACGGGATCGCGACGGCGAGCGCGTTCGATGCGCACGCCTGCGCGACAGCGCGCACTGCCTTCGGTGCGCCGATGCGGGTGGCGATCTCCGCATAGCTCGCCGTAGCGCCGACCGGGATGTCGCGCAGCGCTTGCCACACGCGTTGCTGGAACGCGGTGCCCCGCACGTCGAGCGGAAGATCGAGGCCAACGGCAGGCGCCTCGACCAGCCCCACAACCTTGGCGACCATCTGCTCGAAGCCCGCATCCCCGCCGATGAGCCGTGCATTGGGGAATCGATCCTGAAGGTCGCGCAGCAAGCTGTCAGCATCATCACCCAGGAGAATGGCGCAGATGCCCTTGTCCGTGGCCGCGACCACGAGCGACCCCAACGAGCACTCACCGACGGCGAAGGCGATCGATGCGCCGCTGCCGCCGGAGCGGAAGCTCGTGGGTGTCATACCCAACACCTTGGACGACGTCGCGTAGAAGCGCCCACTCGAGTTGAACCCCGCCTCGTAGATCGCCCGCGAGACGGTCGCGTTGCGCGACAGCTCGTCTCGCACCCGCCGTGTCCGGTGAGCGGCCGCGTACGCCTTCGGTGTCACGCCCGTGATCGCCTTGAAGACGCGATGGAAGTGATAGCGGCTCATCCCGGCCGCCTTGGCGAGCGCATCCAGCGTCGGGCTGTCGTCAGCAGCCTCGATCAGACGACACGCCTTGGCGACCGTCGTTGCGTGCTGCTCCGAGAGAGCTCGTTCGTTCGGTCGGCACCGCTTGCACGGCCGGAAGCCCGCCCGTTCAGCGTCCTGCCACCTCGTGTGGAAACGGACATTCTCCCGCCGCGCCAGCCTCGACGCGCACGACGGTCGGCAGTAGACGCCTGTGGTTCGCACGGAATAGTAGAACTCACCGTCTACGCCCGGATCGCGGCGCACCACGGCTGCCCACCGATCCTCATCACTCGCGATCGGCGGCGAAGCCGGCGCCCTTCTCTGTTTCGTAGCCACGGAACTCATGATGACAATCTCCTCCGATGTCGGCGGCCAGGTCAGCTCGCCCGACTGCAATATTGCCGATCGTCAGCCCGCGCACGCCCCGATTCTTGCTCTGGAATCGAAGGACGCAGACTGCGTCTCTCGAAGGGTTCCTAT
>JBBQYZ010000806.1:0-1809 GCA_038208205.1 Gemmatimonadales bacterium
GCGTCCTAATGGCCACCTGGGAGCAGTTGCGGAGTTACATCGTGGCGAACTACAAGGTCTCCCACGAAGAGGAGAAGATCGTGAAGCTGGACTTCGCGCTTGATGATGGGCGCCACCAGTCCGTGCTCGTGTCGCGCCAAGGCGAGCTCGATGGCGTGGAGTGGGCGGAGGGTTGGGACCGTAATTGCCGAGGAGTCGCAGGTGCAGCATGTCGACCCGCGCGAGCTTCTTATCGAAAATGGAAAGTTGATAGCGGGTGGAATCGCACTACGCGGAGAGCTGTTGATCTTCCGTCATTCGTTTCCGCTAGCGGATCTTGATACAAGCGAGTTTGAGGAGCCGTTGCGCATGACGGTGCAGCTCGGCGACCTCCTTGAGAAGAACTTGACGGGGCAGGACCGGTACTAACTGACAGGCGCTTAACCGTCAGGTGGCAACGGCGGCGGCTCGGAGGGACCTTCCCGCGACGTGACCCTCGGGTCGTGCTCGGCAGCCGGTCTCCCGGAGGAATTGCCTTGGGCGAGCCCAGCGTAGGAGAGCCCCTGGTAGCCGCCATCGCGAGAATTGGTCTCGGGCTCCTGAGACGTCTGCCGGAACCTTCTGAAGCGTCCATCATCCTTGTGCGTAACCCCGAGCTGACGTTGGGCAGCCTCGGTGACGGCCGTGACCCGTGACCCGGGGAGAAAGACGTCCCGAGGCCCACTTCCGGGAAGCGAGACATTCTTGACCTCACCCCGCAGGCGCCACAGCGCCAGGACGACATCCTTCTTGGTCATCTCCGCTCTGGGCTCGCGTACGACCTTGTCGTGAACCCGGGCTGCCGCCCTCGCCATCACCGTCTGACCTGAGCCGTCGATCGCGGCGGTCGCGGTCTCAAAGTCCGGCATGGCGTTCCAGAGCACCAGCAAATGAGCGGCGATCGCTCCGTCAGAGAGACCGAGTCGGTGGCAGTCGACAACGTCGCAAACGATCGCGACCTCGCAGTACATGCTCGCGATGCACATGCCGATTGGGCCGCCGGCCATGCCGGCCATCCCGGCAATGCGTAGACGTCGCTTGCCCGACCGCTTCACGTCGCGTTCGGACAATGTCTGTGGCTCATCCGCGTGGACCGCATGGACGAGCAGTTCCAGCAGTGACTCGGCAGAGAGCGGCCGATCGTCTTGCATCTTGATGATTGCGAGGAGCCGCGCACCGGCCTTGTCGCCGCTCGCAAGCTTCTCGTCGGCTTTGGCGCTCGCGGATTTGGCTAACCGGGCGGCCTCCGCGCCAAAGCGGTTCTTGAAGTTCATTTGTTGGCGTCCAGTCCTAGAGAGGGTGGAAAACAGGTGGCTTGGTCAAATCGGTCGGTCGGTCGGTCGGTGTCCTCCGCCCGCTGGCGAGCGGCCGTCGGATCCGTGAGCCGCATTGATGATCGCGTCGCAACGCTATCCGAGCACGACTCCCGTCGTCACCCGGATTCGCGACGCGGTACTTGCAACTGCGAGGCGCGCCTTCGTCCCGCTTCGATGGTCAGCGTCACCGGAGCGGCGATGCGTGGACACTGCGCGGGTCGGCCGATCCGCGAATCGCCGCGGTGCTCCGCATGCTGGTCCGACGATCCATGGCGGTAACTCGGCGGTGAACGACCTCGTTTAGGATCCCCCCGTGGGACGCCTGATCGTTTCTCCTCTCCACCGCCACCAGTCGCGTGAACACGACTGACCTTTGGCAGCTGGGTCTTCGACTTCAGCAGGAGGGTGATCTGGAAAAGGCCGAAGCGGCCTTCCGGCAGGGCGATGATCTCGGCGACGCGGAGGCCGCGATGCA
>JBBQYZ010000807.1:0-1808 GCA_038208205.1 Gemmatimonadales bacterium
AAAGCCGAGAAAAGCGGGAAGCCATGGAAAGTTTCTCGAATCGCGGCGGCGGTCCGGCGAAATCAGCCTGGATCGCCGGAGATGGGGATCGTCCGGGCTTGGCTGGTTGGTTAGCGCTTGACAGCCGCAGCGCCGCTTAACCAGAACCACGGGGCGGAATGGATGTTCGCGGCGCTACTGCTGAGAGCCGCGCAGGCTTGACTCGCGGTGGCTGCTCTCACGCTTCTCATCGTCACGCGGCGAGTGGATACGCGCGTTGCGCGTCGCGACGCTCTTCGTTAGATCGCGCATGCGCCTAACGTAGGCGCGAAGATCGCCATTCCTTGCCGAGCGGGCCACAACCTCTCCCATCGTACCGCGTGTGGAACAAAGAATGCCCATTGACCCGAGGATCTATTCCTGTTCGTCCGATTCGTCCTCCACGCGATCGACCAGTTCGGCCAGCGCGTCCGTCGCGGTCTCCATGAACTCCTTCAACTCCTCGTCACGAGCTCGAAGATCCTCAGCCGTTCCCTGATCCGGGGCCTGTGCTCCAGACCCCGCCACGTTGAGGGACTGAAACGTTCGGCGGTGGTAGGCGAACCAGATCGCCGCGACAGCGCCATAAGCAACGGCCGAGACAATCCCTCCAACGACGACGCGAAATACGAGGTTGGAATGAAGCAACTTCGCATCGCCCGTGGAGGCGGCCACCACTACGCCGAGCGCAATCGCCGCGATAACCCCAAAGAAGAGCGGATTCGGCCCCGGCCGGCCAAGACCCGGGTCTGGCCCTCTCCGTAATGAACGTCCCACGTCTACAGCCCTCGATTCCGTCCGAGCGTTCCGTAGACTGCGGCTACTACACCCATCGGCAACGCTTCGGCATTGCTTCCACAAGGCCCGCTGGACTCGCCCCCAGCGGGCTTTGTGCTGACGGCGATGATTCTCCCGGTGGGATCGGATAGATCGGCGCCTACGGCCCGATCCATGACGGGTGCATGGTCCGCCACGTCTGTCCCGTGATCGCCCTTCGCAAGACCGAGCGCGTCAAGCGCGGCGAGCTCGAGCCGCTGACGTGCAAACGCGGTGCCCGGCGGCGCGAAGACCTCCCAAGCGCCGGCCATCGACGACGGTCAGTCGTCAGGCCCGAAGTCTTCTGAACGGGTGGTTGGCGTTTGGCACGTCTGTCTCGCCAACCCTAGCCCGTCGTGTGCCGCCGCTGGTGACTTCGCTTCGAGACGGACCGCCGCGACGGCCGACTACGCCGTCAGGGTGACGTCCTGATCGTCAAAGACGGCGTGGATCTCGAGCTTGCCGCCGAGCGCTTGCACGTAGCGCTCGAGCGTCGAGAGGCCCTTCTCGATGCGGGCAATGTTGGGGCGTGACGTGCCCAGCGTGCCGGCGACCGAGCTCTGGGTGACGCCGCGCATCTCCCTGAGTTCGGCGAGCGCGATCTCGAGTTGCATCGCGCGCTTGAGCTGGTCGACGCGCGCACGGCCTTCCGGAGTGAGTGGCCGGCGCTTGCGGATGTCGTCGACGGAACGGGTGGCCATCAGATCAATCCTTCCGCGGACCGGTGCTCGGGGGGCGCCTGCGGCGTGAGCGCCGACACGGGCGCTGACCGGCGTCCGCGAGGAGGGGTCACTTCCCGCGCTCCGCCGGCCAAGCCCACCCCGGCGCCGAGCCTCGGTCAGCGCTGCAATCGGCGAATGCCGTTTGGTTAGCATCACGCCGCGTGCACTCGGACGTCCCTGCGATGACCTTGGACCGACCCGCCTCGGAGCGCACGCAGTCCGTCTTGGGTGGCGGCGGAGCGGTGGACCTGG
>JBBQYZ010000808.1:0-1805 GCA_038208205.1 Gemmatimonadales bacterium
CGTCCGAGCTGAGCCAAACGGCCATCGCAGCCACCTCGTCGGGCGTCGAGATGCGGCCGAGCGGATGCCTGCCGGCGGCCTCGGACCGCGCGACGGGCGGGTCGGACTGTGCGTCGTAGAACTGCTCCAGCATGTCGGTCCCGACGTAGCTTGGGCAGATGCACATGCAGCGCACCCCTTCGTGGCCGTGGTCGATCGCAATCGCCCGGCTCAACGCGATCACTCCGCCTTTGGCGGCGCAGTAGGCCGCAAGCGACGGCTCTGCCCACAGGCCGTCGATCGACGCGATGTTGACGATCACGCCGCGCGACTTGCCGAGGTGCGGAATCGCGTGCTTGGCGCAGAGGAAAACGCTGCGCAGGTTCACAGCCATGACGTGATCCCACTCCTCGACCGTGGTGTCGATCACCGTACCCTCGTGTTCGATCGCGGCGTTGTTGATCAGCACGTCCAAGCGGCCATGGCGTCGCACCACCTCGGCCACGGTGCGCTCGACATCCTCTGGGCGCGAGACATCCGCGCGGAGGAACTCGACGCCGCCCGCTCGCTCTGGCTCGGTGCGACTCACCCCGACGACGCGGACGCCTTCGCGCGCGAAGCGCTGGGCGATCGCCGCTCCGATTCCACGGCTCGCACCGGTGACGAGAGCGACCTTGCAGTCCGGCAAGGGCACGGCCGGCGGATCGTTCATCCGAGGGATCCGCGGACGAGATCCTGAAAGTGGCGGATCGCGTGCTCGTAGCGAAGGATCAGGTGGCCATGCTCGAAGGCTCCGGAGCGCAGGCCGCGCTGCACCGATTCGCAGAGGATGACGTCCTCCACCATCACCTGGTGGATCAAGCCGGTCGTCTCGTCTCT
This sequence comes from Gemmatimonadales bacterium, assembly GCA_038208205.1. Taxonomy (GTDB): domain Bacteria; phylum Gemmatimonadota; class Gemmatimonadetes; order Gemmatimonadales; family Gemmatimonadaceae; genus AG11. Next base: position 859 of record JBBQYZ010000808.1, read on the forward strand.
GAAGTCGGAGGGCGCGCCGTCCTCGTAGAAGTACTCGTAGACGGCGAGTGTGTTCTCGGCATCAATCGGGACGATGAGATTGGTCGACGCGTTTCCCGGTCCGGGGTAGATGTTGAGCATGAAGGTCGGCCACAGGTAGTTGTAGCGACCCTCCTTCACCTGCAGTTCGGCGACGGTCTCGCCATGCTTGGGCGGGCCATGCTGCGAGGAGAAGAAGCGGTACTCGTCGATCTGGTACTGACTCAGTTCGATGGCGTCTGCGAAGGACGGATGCGCAACCTGGCAGTGGTAGCACTCGAGGAAGTTCTCGACCACGATCTTCCAGTTTGCCTCGAGGTGATATTCGCGGCGTTCGTAACAGCGGAGCGCCTCGAGGTCGACACCGGTGTTCGCGACGATTGCCGGGAGTTCGCCCATCACCTCCTTCAATGTGGGGGCATCGTCAGCCTGATTGACGAACATGAACGGTCCATATGTCTCGAGCCTGAGTCGACCGAGCGCGAAGTCGTCATGCCGGAAGCCTTGCTCGTCCTGTGAGCGCGGCGCGCGCAACAGACGCCCGTCGAGACCGTAGGTCCAGGCGTGGTAGTGGCATTGCAGGGTCTTGCGGTTGCCCTCGGCAGCGAGCACGACCTCGGCGCCGCGGTGACAGCAGACGTTTCGCAGCGCATGCAGTTCGCCGTCACTGTCGCGCGTGATCACGACCGGCACCTTCCCCAGGCGCGTCGTGAAGAAGTCCCCAGGATTTGGCACGCGACCGGCATGTCCGACGTACAGCCAGGAGCCCAGGAAGATGCGGTCATGCTCTCGCTGGAAGACGGACGCGTCCGCGCCGGTGTACCAGTCGTACGGAAGCGTCGCGGGGGCGGCCGGGGGGCGGGCCCCCGTACCCGAGATCAGGGCACCCCGGGCGGGGCTCCCCCGCCGCCTGGCGACACGAAGGCGAA
>JBBQYZ010000809.1:0-1795 GCA_038208205.1 Gemmatimonadales bacterium
CCGCGCGTCCGAGCGCGAGAACCAGGTGCCCCACCGCGAGCGCCGCCGCATCGCCTTGCGGCGCGGCCGGAAGCTCCACGTCCGCGAGCTTGAGCGCCGCCAGATCGGTGCTCGGGTCGCGACCCGCGAGCGTGGCCGGTACCGTCCGCCCGTCGGGGGAGGGGAGCGTGATCGTGATCTCCTCGTCACGCCTGATCGTGTGGTTCGCGGCGACAACGACGCCCGGACGCCAATGGACGCCGCTCGAGGGTATGCGCTGCCGCGCGTGAATCGCCACGACCGAGCCCGCCACCCGCTCGACCGCGGCCGCCAGGTCGTTGGAGAGCGCCAGCAAAGCGCCGGCCTTTCCGGATGATACCGCCATACCATTCCTCCATGAACCTCGGTATTGTGGGGAACAGTGTGTTCCGCCGTCTTCAAGGATGAGCCGTGGACGAAGCGTGCGGCATCGGCGGAATGGGTGAGGAGCACATTGGACAAATGGCTACCACCGGAGCGAGACGGAGCGCTGCGCATGACGCGATTCCCTCGTGCCAGTCTATCGAGGAGGACTCCATGAGCGAGAGGCAGAGTATCGGCGCCGATCTGGCCAAGGGTGCAATCGCCGGAGCCGTGGCAACCTGGGTCATGACGAAAGTCACGACGGCGATGTATGAACGCGAAGACAAGAACGCGCGTGCGCGCGAGGACGAGGTGAGGGGTGGACAGACGGCGTACGGCGTCGCGGCGGAAAAGACCGCCCGGCTCGCCCACGTCTCCCTCTCGGATGACACACAACAGCGCGCCGGCACGGCCATCCATTGGGCGCTCGGCATCGGCGCCGGGGCGACCTATTCCGTGCTCCGCCGTCGGTTCGACGGCAGCCGGAAGTTCGCGGGATTGGGCTTCGGAACGGCGTTCTGGCTTCTGCTGGACGAAGTGGCGGTTCCGGTGCTGCACCTCTCCCCCGGCCCCGCGGCATTCCCGTGGCAGACGCACGCGCGCGGGCTCGCCGGTCATCTCTCGTTCGGCGTCGTGGTCGACACAACGCTCAGGGTGCTGGACGCGTGAGCCGGGCGGGTGCACTGTCGGCGGATCGGACCACCGAGGAGTTCACCATCGGCGCCGAAGAGGAATACCAGATCATCGATCCCAGGACGCGCGAGCTGAAGTCACGCGCGGAGCGCATCCTCCCGAGAGCGCAGAGGTCGCTCGGCGACGACGTGCAGCCCGAGCTCTACCTCTCGCAGATCGAGTCCGCCACACCCGTCTGCCGGTCGCTCGCCGAGGTGCGCGAGCAGGTGGTCCGGATGCGGCGGGCGGTGATTGCGGCAGCCGCCCACGACGGCAACCGGATCGCCGCGGCGGGTACACACCCGTTCTCGCACTGGGACGAGCAGCGGATCACTCCCAAGCCGCGTTATCGCGGGATCGCTCTCGACTATCAGCAGCTCGCACGGGAGCTGATCATCTTCGGGTGCCACGTGCACGTGGGAGTAGCCGATCCCGAGGTGCGCGTCCAGGTGATGAATCGGGCGCGCATGTGGCTCGCCCCGCTGCTCGCGCTCAGCGCGAACTCCCCTTTCTGGCTGGGCGAGGACACGGGATACGCCAGCTTCCGCACGGAGCTGTGGGCGAGATTCCCGATGGCCGGCCCGCCTCAGCTGTTCGCGTCCCGTGCCGAGCACGATACGCTCGTCGAGACGCTGATCACGACGGGCTGCATCCAGGACGCGACCCGCATCTACTGGGACCTCCGCCTGCCGGAGCGATTCGACACGGTCGAGTGCCGTGTCACGGACGTCTGCATGACCGT
>JBBQYZ010000810.1:0-1789 GCA_038208205.1 Gemmatimonadales bacterium
CGGTGGTGGGGTTCGTGAACTGGTTGAACGCCGGCTGCGGGACCCAACGGATGCCGCTCTTCTTGCTGCCGTACCAGTCCTCATGCTGATGGACGATCCGCTCGGCGTGCTGGTTGACGCCACCGTGCGCCGGGTCGAGCCACTGGGAGTCGAGGGACGGCATCGTGTCGACGTCCACTTGCTGCCGCAAGCCGACGAGCACCTGGATGCGGAGCGCCAAGTCGTCGAACACCGACTCGGTGACGGAGAAGTACGGCCCCTTTTCGAGCTGGTACGGCATGTTCCCGGACATCGGCGACCCCCTCGTCGGCGAACCGCATGCTTCGTTCATCGGGAGCATACGGCCGAAGGTCGCGATTGTCACGAGAAATGGAACGAGATTTCGATCAGTTGCGAACGACCTCATGCAGCGTGCGCGCGTTCGAGAAGCCCTTCAGCGCGACGTCGCCGATCGAGCGAAAGCCGAAGGCGACGGTCCCGTGCACGAGCGGGGGGACATCCGGTGAGACGAGGACACGCCCGTTGGTCGCGTGGTCGCACACTCGAAAGGCCTCGATGACGGCAAGACCGTACAGATCGCCCTCGTTGTTGATCACGCTCCCGGCAGACAGTCCGATTCTGATCTGCAGCGGTTCGTCGCGCCCCACATTGAAGCGGTCGATGTCGTCCTGGATGCCGAGTGCGCACTCGACGGCCGCCCCTGCGGTGAAGAACGTCGCACCGATGCCGTCGCCGGTGTGCTTGAACTCCACCCCGTCGTATTGCCGCAGACGCGCGCGCACAACACGGTTGTGCTCACGGAGCAGCTCGACGAACCGCCGATCACCGAGGCGCTGATTGAGCGGCGTGGAATCGACCAGGTCGGTGATGAGGATGACGCGGCTGGTCGGCGCGTCCGCCGGTGTCGCGGGGTCCGGCTTGCCGGCCAACCTGCGAGCGGACACGAGCAAGGGCTGGTAGCCCAGGCGCTCGAAGCCGGCGATCGCGGTGTCGAGCAGGTCGGATGCCTCGGACGCTCTTCCCGCCGCAATCCGCGTACGGGCGAGGTCGTAGCTCGCACGCGCGAGCTCACCCGCCGCGCCCGCGCGCTCGGCGTCGTCGAGCGCCCGCTTCAGCCATTCCTCGGCTGCATCGTGCTCGCCCGCCAGCAGGCACGACACACCGGCGAGACGAGGCACGAACAAGCACCAACCCGCCGAGAAGCGGAGCCCGCGCGCGTAGCTGTCGGTGAGCACCTCGATCGTGTCCGCGGCGAGCGCGGGTTGCTCGAGCGCATCGCCGAGTTCCACGTCGGATGCCGCGCCGGCAACCGTCATGAGATTGGCCGGTGTGCCCCCGCGCCTCGAAGCCGACGCGGCAGCGCGTCCGCCAGTCGAGTTCATGGGCGCCCCCGACTGCGCCGAGACCAGCTCGCGGGATCGGAGCGCTGAGCGGGGATCCTCCCGTTGCCACTCGTCGAGCGCCTGGTAGGCACCGATCGTCTCGCCGAGCAGCGCGCGCGCGTTGGCGACGGCCGGCCAGAGGAGTGCCCGCCCGCCGACCGGCTCGGCGCGCCGGGCTGCGCTGGCGGCATCGGCGGCGAGCCGCTCCGCGGCGCCGAGCTTGCCTTGCGCGACGGCGATACCGGTGCGGATCGCGGCCACGAGCGCGTATTCGCCCCACCATCCGTGCTCGCGGTCGTGGTGCGCGGCGCGGTTCGCAGCTGCCTCCGCCAGGTCGAGCTGGCCGCGGGTCCACAGCACGAGCGGCTGGCGACCGAGCGCCCACGCCTCGATGAGTGAGTCGTGCG
>JBBQYZ010000811.1:0-1780 GCA_038208205.1 Gemmatimonadales bacterium
GTTGATCAGCTCCATCGCTTCCTGCGCATCTCCGTCTCCCGGCAGCGCATCGTCGTACGCCTCGGTCAGCTGGGGGACCGCCGCGTCCCAATCGACCTCGCAGCTGCCTTGCTGCGCGTCCTTGGTGATGTCGACGAGCACCGGACCCGGCCGTCCCGACCGCGCGACCGCGAAGGCCTCGAGCACCGCCGACGCGACGTCGCCGGCGCTCGTGACCAGATAGTTGTGCTTGGTGATCGGCAGCGTGATCCCGGTAATGTCGGTCTCCTGAAACGCGTCGGAGCCGATCAGCTTGCTGCCGACCTGCCCGGTGATGCAGACAATCGGCGACGAATCCATCATCGCGGTGGCGATGCCGGTGACCATGTTGGTCGCGCCCGGACCGGACGTGGCGATCGCGACGCCCACCTTCCCGCTCGCGCGCGCGAAGCCGTCGGCCATGTGGGTGGCGCCCTGCTCGTGCCGCACGAGGATGTGGCGGATCGGGTAGCTGAGCATCGCGTCGTACGCCGGCAGAATCGCGCCCCCGGGGTACCCAAAGACGTCGGTGACGCCTTCGCGCACGAGCGCTTCCCAAAGAATCTGCGCGCCGGTGAGTTTCATCCTGTCACCGCTCCTGTCGCTGCCGAAGAAACGAGGCGCGCGTACTTCGCGAGCACGCCGGTGGTATAGCGCGGCGCGGGCGCGCGCCAGGCCTCGAGCCGCTTGGTCAATTCGCCTGAGGAGACGACGACGTCGAGGGTGCGCGCGGCCACGTCGATCAGAATCTCATCACCGTCGCGGACGGCGGCAATCGGACCGCCGCGCGAGGCTTCCGGCGCGACGTGGCCCACCATGAAGCCGCGGGTGGCGCCGGAGAACCGGCCGTCGGTGACAAGCGCGACCGAATCGCCCAGGCCGGCCCCGACGATCGCGCCGGTGACCCCGAGCATTTCACGCATCCCCGGGCCGCCGCTCGGGCCTTCGTAGCGAATCACAATCACGTCGCCGGCGTTGATCGTCTGTCGCTGCACCGCATCGAACGCCGCTTCCTCGCTGTCGAACACCCGCGCGGGACCGCGGTGCTGCATACGTTCGGTGCCGGAGACCTTCATGACGGCCCCGTCCGGTCCGAGATTGCCGCGCAGGATCACGAGGCCGCCGCTCTTTTTCAGCGGGTCGCGGACGGGACGCACGACCTGCTGGCCCGGTGTCTCGATTGCGTCGGCCGCTTCGGCGGCCAGCGTCCGTCCCGTGACGGTTTGCGCCGATCCGGTGACGACTCCGGCTTCGACGAGGCGCCGGGCCACGAGCGTGCTGCCGCCGGCGGCATGGAGATCGGTGGCCACGAAACGTCCCGACGGTTTGAGATCGGCGAGCAGGGGCACGCGCGAGCTGATCCGATCGAAATCGGCGAGCGCGAGATCGATGTCAGCTTCGCGCGCGATGGCCATCAGGTGGAGGACCGCGTTGGTCGATCCACCGGTGGTCGCGACCGCCGCAATCGCGTTTTCGAGCGATGCGCGCGTGATGAGGTCGCGCGGCCTGACCTGGTTGCGTACGAGGGCCATCACACGCTCGCCCGCGAGCCGGGCAACGCCGGCCTTCCGCGGATCGTTGGCCGGCACGCTGCCGCTGCCGAGCGCCGCGAGGCCGAGAAACTCGGTGGCAATCGCCATGGTGTTCGCGGTGAACTGGCCGCCGCAGGCGCCGGCGCCGGGACAGGCCTACGCCTCCAGCGTGCGCAGATCGTCGGCGCTCATACGGCCCGCCGCGAGAGCGCCGAACCCTTCGAACACAA
>JBBQYZ010000812.1:0-1770 GCA_038208205.1 Gemmatimonadales bacterium
CATGAAGCGCTCGTACGATGGCAACACCCGGCTCATCTGCGTCTGCTGCGCCATCACGGCGGCGACGAGCGCCTGGTACGGATCGCCGGACGCGCGCCACGGCGCCTGCAAGGCGTGCTCGCCGTGCCATGCGAGCAGCGCTCGCTGCACCTGCGCGAGGTGCTCGATGCGGGGCGGCGGCGCTTCGGCGACGATCATCGGTCGAGTATACGGCCGAGCGCGCGGCCGAGGCGGATCCTTCCGCCCAAGTGGGCGTCGTTCGGTTCGTAGGGCCGCGCGCAAAATTAACCTCTGCTAGACAAACTCTACGTTGACGAGCGGGCGCGCTCGTGCGACGCTGGGCTCGATACCGGGGCAGCAACCGCCTGTCCCCGGCGCGAGGTGGGAGCCAGACAGCCGGAATCAACTTGCGTCCACCAGAACCGCGCCCGTCACGATCCTCGGTCACACCACCAGGCGTCGCTGCGTCCGCGAGCGGGCGCCATGGGCTGCCGCGCGTGCGTGCCGGGCGTCGCCTCTATCTCGCCCTCTCATTGGTCGTCGCCCTCGCCATCGCGGTGGCGCTTGGTGTCTCAGCACAGAATCAGCGCGCCTACGCGGCCGGCAGCGGCGGCATTGCCGTCTCTCCGGCGACGCAGCAGGTGCAGGTGGGTGGCGCGCCGTTCGGGGTCGACATTCTCGCGACGGGTGTGGCGCCGGTCGGCTCGTTCGACTTCCAAATTCAGTACCAGCCGAGCATCGTGAGCTTCTTCGGCATCGCGGTGGGGCCGTTCCTCTCGAGCACGGGCCGCGCCATCTTCTGCCCGCCGCCGATGATCGATACCGTCGCCGGTACCGTTCGCTTCAGCTGCGCATCCTCGGGGCTGACACCGCCGGGACCTTCCGGCAATGGACGGCTCGCCACCGTAGCGTTCACACCGGTGGGAGCCGGCACGTCGCCGATCACGTTCCTCTCGCGCGCGAACGCGCCGTACTCGGATGAGAGCGGAGACCCCTTCACTGCCTTCTCGTTCGCCGATGGCAGCGTGACCGTGCTGACGAACAACGGCACGCCATTGGCGACAGCCACCGTCACGCTGACACCGACGATCACGCCGACCCCAACCCAGAGCGTGCCGCCCACGCCGACGCCCACGGGAATCGCACCGCCCGGCGCCTGCGGGCCGCAGGTGGCGATCGCGGTCTGCCCCACACCGGCGGCGATCAGCGGCAATGTCGGCTCGCCGCTCGCGGTCGACATCCGCGTGGAGGACGTGGCGAACTTCGGTTCCTTCTCGGTCACCATCGAGTACTCGAACGTGATCTTTCCATCGCTGCCGTCATTCAGCGAGGGGCCGTTCCTGGCGAGCTCGGGCCGGCCGGTCAGTTGCATCGGGCCGACCGCGGTTTCGGGCGGCGGCGCCGGGCTCGCGCGAGTGCGCGAAAACTGCGTGACGTTGGGCCAGCCGCCGCCCTCGGGCCTCGCCGGCGCGGCAGGGAGCGGGACGATCGGCACGTTCACGTTCACGCCGGCGGCACAGGGCGCGAGCGCCATCACGATCCCGGCCGCGACCATCCTCGACGTCTTCGGCGCGAGCGATCCCGCAGGACACACCGACGCCACGACGATCACCGTCGGCCCGTTCGCGACGCCGACGCCCTGCGCGGGCGCCTGCCCGACGAGCACGCCGACGCGCACGCCGCTCCCGGCGGATACGGCGACTGCCGTGCAGACCGCGACCGCCACGCGCACCGCCACGCGCACGCCGACTCCGTGCGGCGGCACGTGCC
>JBBQYZ010000813.1:0-1768 GCA_038208205.1 Gemmatimonadales bacterium
AGCCACGCTCTACGAGCTCTACAAGGGTGGAGGCGAGATCTTCAACGCGGTCGGCGGCTCGCAGCTTTTGGTGGGGCTCGTGGTCTCGTTTCTCGTGGCGTGGCTGGTCATCGCCGCCTTCATTCGCTACCTCCGGCACCGCGGTCTCGAAGTGTTCGGGTACTACCGCATCATCGTGGCGGCTCTGGTGCTCTGGCTCATACGTTCTTAGTAGGGTAGCGGCCGTGCATCGGCTCTCGAGGTATCACCTCGGGTGGTACATCCCCTGGATGTCGTGGTTCCACGGACCCGAGTGCATGGGCCCGTTGGCCGGTGTGCGCCGGCCGGTGCCATCGTCGTCGAAGAGATGCCCACCGAGATCGCCCCACGACTGGGTGGCCGGATCGTAGACCCACACCCGCTCTTGAGGCCCCTCGTATCCGAAGGAAGAAGCGACGCTCACCTTGACGACCGGCTTGCCGGCGACCGCAACCGCCGGAAACTCGCGCGACAGTGCTTTCGCCTCGGCTTCGGTGAGGATGGCAGCCGACTGCTCGGTGACGATGACGGTGTGACCGACGCTCTCGCCTCGCGGTGGTTTGAGAATGATGAGATCGCTGGGGCGAAGGTTGGCGGGATCCGCAACCTTCGCGAACTGCGGCTTGCCGGCGAGCTGTGTGAGATCCTCGTTGAGGCGAGTGCGCAGGTGAAAGTGCGCCCTTCCCGATTCTGGCGACAGCCCGTGGCAGTCGAAGAGCGCGAGCTGCACCGAGCCAGCGCAGTCGATACCCACGCCGACGCCGCGAAGGTAGTTGCGAACGTTCTCGGCGCTCCTTTCCGGTGCGAACTCTTCGGGGTGCCGCTGCGCGAGATCGCGCACGACGGCTGCGATCTGCTCGGGCGTGGCCCGTCCCGCGATGACGAGGCCTGCGCGGCCGCGGGAGGGCGATGAGCCAAGCGCCTCGAGCAACGCGCTGTTGTATTCGGAGTTGTCGATCTCGTGCGACATCCGGAAGGGGACCGCCACCCGCCGCGTTTCACCCGGCTCGCCGGCGAGCACGGGGACCTCGACGTCGAGGCGGTCGAAGAACGCGCGGATGCGATCCGACCGTTCGGCGTCGACCTCGGCGGCAGAGGCGACGACGCCCCCTAGTGCCGCAAGCTTGCTCGCTCGTTCTTCGGTTCGTGCGGCTTCGACGAAGCGCCGCAAGCTTTCGCCGAGGAGGACCGCGTCGGGATCCGGTGCGCCGGGTGCCTCGCTCGGCGCGGGCCGCACGCCGTCGAAGGCGGGGGTGGGCAAGTCCGCGGAAGCGGTGCGCAGGGTGTCGACGCGAAGGGCCATGCCCACCCATCGGCCGTCGCGGGCGCCGGTTGCTAGCTACTTTGTCTTCGCGCTCGACGGCCCGCCCCAGTCGCCCATAAGGTCGTTCCCGTGAGGCAGTCCACCCGCTTCGCCCTCTTGGTCGTCTCGACGATCGCAATCGACGTGTTACTGGTGCTGACGCCGCCGGGGCTCTCGAACACTCTCGACGTGCGTTTATTTTACGGCGCTGATGAAGCCCTGGGACTCCTCGCAAGGCTCGGTCCGCGTGGCCGAAATGACTATTTCGTACACGAGTGCATCGACGTTGGCTTCATCGTGGCGTACACGTCACCAGCATCGTTCGCCACGGGGTCGGTGGTTGAAGGCAAGGCATTCTTCACTTGAAAATGGGCGCCAAGCAGGTCTTCGCGTCGGTGCAGCTTAGCGTGAGGCAACCATTCGCCTGCGTCACAGATGACTCTTCGA